>JAPHSB010000509.1 GCA_026193295.1 Lysobacterales bacterium | reverse complement strand
TCATCGACGATGCCGGCTTTCTGCATGGCCGGCAGCAGCTTGAGCAGCGCATCCCACTCACCCAGTTCGCGGTAGCAGCGCGACAGCATGTCGAGCACCTGGGGGTGACGGCGCCGACGGCTCTGCATCTGTTCCAGGATCGGCCTGGCTTCTTCGAATTGCCCGTTAGACACCAGGATCCGGGCCCGTGTCAATTCCACCAGGAACCTCTGCTTGCGATTACGGGTGTCCGCCTGCTCCAGGTACCATTCCGCCCGGTCGCCGGCATCCTGCCCGTCCGCGGCCTCCGCCGCCGCGAGGTAGCGAGCCGTGGTGCGGCCGTGCGCGCTGGCCGACTTCTGCAGCGCGCGCTCCGCGGTGCTCCAGTCGCCCTCGGTCAGCGCCAGCAGACCTTTTTCCAACTGCACCATGGAACGCTGCTCGCGAATCCGGCGGGCCGTCTCGGCCGGCATCCGCCACAGGCGAATCATCAACCAGAGCAGCAACCAGGCCAAAACCAGGGCCAGCGCCAGGACCAGGACGCTGGTTTCCAGGGTCCAGCCGCGGAAGTGGATCTGCACCAAACCGGGGTCGCTCTTGAAAATGGGCGCGAGGGCGGCAGCAAGCAAGGCCAGCGCCACGGCCATGATGACCAGGAACGCGGTTTTCATTGCCCCTCGTCCGGGAGGTCTTCCGCGGGCCCGGGTTCAGACTCGGACTCGGCGCCGGTCTGAGATGGCTGCTGTTGCGTTGCGCTGGGACGGGAAGCCGGCGCGGGTGCGGCCCTGGCCGAGCGAACCAGCTGCAGCATGCTCCAGGGCGCGCTGATGTCCGGCCACTCGACCTCGACACGAAGCGCCCGGAGTGCCGCAAGTGACGCGTGGAAGCTCTGTACCCCGGTGCTGGCCGGATCGAACCAGTCGGCAAGCGAGCCCTGGGCCCGCTCGAGCGCATGGCTGAAGGCTTGCTGGTCATGGCGCATCAGCGCCAGGTAGGCGACCTCCAGTTGCAGCCACAGGCGCTGGCGAATGTAGTCCTGGTCCTGCAGGCTGATTCTCCGGTTTTCCTCTTCAGTGCTGCGCCGAACCGTCACCAGGCTGGCGAAAGTCGCCTTGAGTTTTGCCCACCAGCCTTCTTCCGCGTCTGGCGCGGTGTTCACCCGCGGCACGGTCGCCTCTGGAAAAGGCAGCGCCGGAATCGCCTTCTGCAGGGCATCCAACTGTCCGGTGATGGCCAGATCGTCCGGCAAGTCGACCGCACCGAGCTCGTTCCGGGCTTCAGTGATAGCCTGCCGCACGCCCAGGTGGGCCGGGTTATCCAGCGCGGCCAGGTGCGCGTCGGCCAGGATCAGGGCGCGGTCGGCGGACGCCGGGTCGAAAAACAGCTGCAGGCGTTCGTTGGCCAGCCGCAGCAGGTAATCGATTTCCGCCAGGTCGAGTTCACCCCGCGCATTCAGTTCGCGTCCGGAAACTTCCGCCAGCGCTGCCTCGGCGGCCAGCAGTCGCCCGTGCATCGCGTCGACGGCCCTCTGCTGGGATCCCGTCATCGCTACCTGCTCCTGCACGCTCTGCTGCAGGGCTTGCAGCTGTGCCCGGTCTTCGGACAGGCGCGCCTGCAGCGCTTCCAACCGGTCGGACCCACTGGCGGCCGACAATGACTCCACGGCCTTCCCGAGGTCCTGCAATTGCGATGAAAGACGACTGTCGTTGCTTTCCAGCCGTGAAATTTCGGAACTGAGCCGATCACCCTCGGTCTCTCCGGCAAGTTGTCCCTGCCACCACGTCCAGGTCGACACCGCCGCCGCAGCGAGCGCGATCAACAAGGCCAGCAGTGCCAGGGCTGTGCTGCCCCGACGCGGCTTGGGTTCCGGTTGTTCGCTGCCATGCTCAGCGGTTTCCAGCGGAGCGCTCTCGAATTCTGAAGGGTCACTGTTCACGCGAATCTGCCCGTGATGAGTGGGACGTCAACCACGATGCTAACCAAAAGAACCATGCACTTCACCACCTGTATCCTGTTTTCTTGATCTCGGGCCCCGCCCGCGTCGCCATTCATTTGCACTCGTGCCCGTCACGTAGTCTTCATAGGATGCTGCGAATAGCTGCCACTATCGCGCCATTGTCCGGGCCGCTGGCCAAGTGGATCCGCGACGGCCCGTAGGCCCTGGCGAGACGCTGCAGGCGCGCCGAGATCACCAGCCAATCGCCCTCGCAAAGCCGAAACCAGATGGCGGGCGGCAACCGCTTGGCAAGGGCATCCATCGTGTTGCCGCTGGTCCAGACCGAGAGCACGCCGGCCGCGTCTTGCAGCAGGGCGAGCGCGGCACGGTCGAGTTCGGCCGGTTCTGACCGATAAACGAGTAAAAGTTTGGCTTGCCAGCCCTGCCCGGCCAGGCCCTCGACCAGGACCTGGCGACCACCCGGAGCGGCCAGTACAAAGGCCCGGTTTCGCTGGCTGGTCGCGGTGGCCGATTCGGCGGCCAGCGATTCCAGCAGAGCCTCGCTGCTGAATCCCGAAGCGGATGAAATCCCGACGCGCACTCCCGCCGCGGCCAGCGCGGAGGCGGTAGCCGGCCCGATTGCTGCGACCCGCGCACGCAGCATCACTTCGCGAGGCAATTGCGCCAAACCGTGGGTCACCGCGCGCGGGCTCGTGAATACCACGAGGTCCGAGGCCGTGGCAGATTCCAGCTCCGCGCAGGTGTCCGGATCCTCGCGACGGGCGTCCAGCGGCACGAAGTCGAACGCCGGCTGGACGACAGTCTGCAGGCCCAGCGGCGCCAGCATGGCAGCCAGCTCTTCGGCTTCCCGCTGCGGCCGTGAAATGAAAACATGGGTAAACGTCATGCCGCCGGCCTGGTCGTCGAGGCCGTCACTGGCCCAGCGCGGCGATGATGCGGTCGGCGCCCTGCCCGATCAGATCTTCGGCGACGGCCGCCGCCAACTCGCTTGCCCGCTCCGGAACCCCATGCGATTCGGCCCTCAGCAATTCGCTGCCGTCCGGCATGCCGACCATTCCGCTGACTCGGAAGCCGCCCTCGCGGATTTCGGCGAACACCGCCAGGGGGACCTGGCAGCTACCCTGCAGTGCGGTTGCGACGGCCCGTTCCGCGCGGGTGCGCAACACGGCGTCGGCATCGCTGAGCACCGCTATCAGGTTGGCGACGTCGTTGTCGTCCGTGCGGCACTGGACGCCGATCGTTCCCTGGGTTGCCGCTGGCAGCCAGCGCGGCGGGCCGAGCTCCTCGGTGATCAGCCCATCCATGCCCAGGCGTTCGAGGCCGGCGCAGGCCAGGATGATGGCGTCGTACTGACCGTCCTGCAGTTTGCGTATACGAGTGTTCACGTTGCCGCGTAAATCCGCCACTTCCAGGTCGGGCCGGAGCGCCTTCAGCTGGCATTGGCGGCGCAGGCTGCTAGATCGGAAGAGCG
>JAPHSB010000401.1 GCA_026193295.1 Lysobacterales bacterium | reverse complement strand
CGCCGGCGATACCGCCTGGATGCTCACCGCCACCGCGCTGGTTCTGTTCATGACGATTCCCGGCCTGTCCTTGTTCTATGCCGGCATGGTGCGCGCCAAGAACGCACTGTCGGTGATGATGCAGTGCTTCGCCATCACCTGCATGGTGACGATCCTGTGGGTGGTGTACCTCTACAGCCTGGCCTTCGGTGACGACATCAGCGGCTTTGTCGGCGGTCTGGGCAAGGCCTTCATGGCCGGTGTGAGCACGGATTCGCTGAGCGGAACCATTCCGGAGACGGTGTTTTCCATGTTCCAGCTCACCTTTGCCATCATCACGCCCGCGCTGATCGTAGGCGCCTTTGCCGAGCGCATGAAATTCTCGGCAATGCTGTGGTTCATGGCGCTGTGGGTGACGCTGGTTTATGCACCGGTTGCACACTGGGTCTGGGGCGGTGGCTGGCTGAGTGAGCGTGGCGTCCTCGACTTTGCAGGTGGCACGGTCGTGCACATCAATGCCGGCGTGGCCGGCCTCGTCGCCGCACTGGTCATGGGCAAGCGGCGCGGATACCCGCAGCACCCGATGAAGCCGAGCAACCTGGTGCTGACCATGGTAGGCGCCGGCATGCTGTGGGTCGGCTGGTTCGGTTTCAACGCCGGTAGCGAACTGGCCGCCGATGGCGTGGCCGGCATGGCGATGGCCGTCACGCAGATCGCCACGGCCGCGGCCGCGCTCACCTGGATGTTCCTCGAGTGGATAAGCCACGGCAAGCCGAGTGCCCTGGGGCTGGCATCGGGAGCCGTTGCAGGCCTGGTGGCCATTACGCCGGCTTCCGGATTTGTCGGCCCCATGGGCGCGTTGGCCATCGGCTTCGCGTCCGGCCTGGTCTGCTACCTGTTCGTCGTCAAGGTCAAGCGGAGTCTCGGCTACGACGATTCTCTGGACGCGTTCGGTGTCCACGGGGTCGGCGGATTTGTCGGTGCGATCCTGACCGGTGTGTTCGTCGACGCCAGCTTCGGCGGCGCCGGCCTGGAGGAGGGCGTCGGTATCGGCTCCCAGGTGGCCAGCCAGTTCATCGGCGCCGGTGCGACGATCGTCTATTGCGGCGTGGTGAGTTTCATTCTGCTAAAGCTCATCGATGCGGTGATTGGTCTGCGCGTCAGTGACGAGCAGGAAGAGATGGGCCTGGATCTCGTTTTGCACGACGAGATGGGCTACAACCTGCACTGATCGATTTTGACCAAAAACCCGTGAAGCACTTTGCGTGCTCTTGGCCCGGGCTTTGCCCGGGCTTTTTTTTCAACGCTCCGAATGACCGACGCGCCAGGGGGAGTCCGGCATGATCGCTTCTTCGGCGACTTCCACGAAGGCCCGGGCCTGCGGCGAAAGGTATTTACCCCGCCGCATAACGGTGCCGTAACTGCGCTTCGGGAAATAGGCGCTCATGTTCTTGGCCACGAGCTTGTCATCGTCGCGCAGGCAGATACCGGTGACGATGGAAATGCCGAAATCCAGCTCCACGTAGCGCTTGATCACCTCCCAGCCACCGACTTCGAGCGTGACGTTGAAGGGCACCTGGTGCTGCTGGAACACCCGGTCGACCATGCGCCAGGTGGTGAGGCGGCGCGGCGGCAGGATCAAGCCGTACGGGGCAATGTCTTCGATGTGAACGCGCTTGCGGTCGGCCAGGTCGTGCCCCAAAGGCATGATCAGGGCAGGCTCGAAGGAGTATACCGGCTGGTAGCTGATGTCCGACGGCACGTCCAGCATCGAGCCGATCGCGAGATCCACTTCGTCGTCCCGGATCATGGCCAGGCCATCGCGGCCGGTCACGTTGCGCAATGTGACGTGGATATTGGGGTACCGCTCGCGGAACTGGCTGACCAGACGGGGGAGGAGGTAAATGATGGTGGACTCACCGGCGGCGATCACCACCTCCCCGCTGTCCAGGTCGCCTTTCATTTGCCGGTTGAACCGCGCATTGAGCGTTTCGAGACCCTCGACCAGCGGTCTCGCCATTTCGTAAAGCTCCTGGCCTTCGCGGGTCATGTTGATGCGCGGGCCGTGGCGCTCGAAAAGCACCGTGTCGAGTTCCCGCTCGAGCGCCCGGACCTGCAGGCTGATGGCCGGCTGGCTCAAAAACAGCTCTTCGGCAGCGTCGGTCATCTTGCCGCTCTTGGCCACCGCGCAAAAAGCGCGTAGTTGTTTGAGCTGATTGCCCTTATAATAGAAGCGCTGAGAAGTTTTCTTCAAAATCAATCACATAATGAATTAACAATTCTTATATTAAATATTGAAACATTTGTCTTGTCAAAGATGGCGCTCAAAAACTAAGCTGCAGTCTGTGAGCACTCCCCTGGAAACCATGGGAGAAGGGGCGGTGTCTGCGCTTGAAATGGCTGTCTTCCCGTCGATCCATCGCTTTTTATGTCTTCGAAAATCGTACAGCAAGGTGACCTATGACTACAGAAAACGAGATTAAACGCATCGAGGCCGACTGGGCAAGCAACCCGCGTTGGAAAGGCGCGAAGCGCGGCTACACCGCGGCAGAAGTCGTCAGGCTGCGTGGTACCGTGAAGATCGAGTATAGCCTGGCGCGCCAGGGTGCCGAGAAACTCTGGGGTTACCTGCATACCGAACCGTTCGTCAACTCGCTCGGCGCGCTGACCGGCAACCAGGCCATGCAGCAGGTGAAGGCCGGCCTCAAGGCCATCTACCTGTCGGGTTGGCAGGTGGCCGCAGACGCCAACCTGGCGGGCCAGATGTACCCCGACCAGTCGCTGTACCCGGCCGACTCCGTGCCGGACGTAGTGCGGCGCATCAATAACGCGTTGCTGCGTCAGGACCAGTTGCACCATGCCGAAGGCGACGACTCGGTGGATTGGATGCAGCCCATCGTGGCGGATGCCGAGGCCGGCTTCGGCGGCGTGCTGAACGCGCACGAATTGATGAAGGCCATGATCGCTGCGGGCGCCGCCGGGGTTCACTTCGAAGACCAGCTGGCCTCGGCCAAGAAGTGCGGCCACATGGGCGGCAAGGTGTTGGTTCCGACCCAGGAAGCTGTGCAGAAACTCATCGCCGCGCGCCTGGCGGCGGATATCATGGGTGTGCCGACGGTGCTGCTGGCCCGCACCGA
Organism: Lysobacterales bacterium; assembly: GCA_026193295.1. Lineage (GTDB taxonomy): Bacteria > Pseudomonadota > Gammaproteobacteria > Xanthomonadales > SZUA-36 > CALKKN01. The sequence continues at coordinate 6,989 of JAPHSB010000401.1, read as the reverse complement.
CGCCAACGCGGCCGGCCTGATCACCTCGGACGTGGATCCTTACGACGCACCGTTCCTGACCGGTGGACGCACCGTGGAAGGTTTCCACGAAACCCGAGCGGGAATCGACCAGGCCATCAACCGCGGACTGGCCTATGCACCCTTTGCCGACCTCCTGTGGTGCGAAACGGCTCACCCGGATCTGGACGAGGCCAAGGTGTTCGCCGAAGCCATCAAGAAGCAGTATCCCGACCAGTTGCTGGCTTATAACTGCTCGCCGTCCTTCAACTGGAAGAAGAACCTGGACGACCCGACGATCGCCAAGTTCCAGAAGGAACTGGGTGCCATGGGCTATAAGTTCCAGTTCATAACGCTGGCCGGCTTCCATGCGCTGAACTACAGCATGTACACGCTGGCGCGCGGTTACCGCGAGCGGCAGATGTCCGCTTACGTGGAGCTGCAGCAAGCCGAATTCGGCGCAGAGAAGATCGGTTACACCGCTACCAAGCACCAGCGCGAGGTCGGCACTGGCTACTTCGACGCCCTGACGCAGTGCATCGGCGGCGGGCATTCCTCGCTGTCAGCGTTGAGTGGCTCGACTGAAGACGAGCAGTTCCTCGAAGCGAGCTGAGGATTATTGGATGTACCCTCAGTGAGGGCCGCGCAAGCGGCCCTTTTTTTGTGGGAGCGAATTTTCTTTCGGAAAAGGTCTTGCCCGACCCCCTGGGCGAATGACCGTCTCCGCAATGAATTCGGTCCTACGGGTTCACGAGGATGGCGCGGAAGTCGCTGACGTTGGTGCCGGTGGGACCCTCGACCAGGAGGCCGCCGATCTGCTCAAAAAAGCCGGCGGTATCATGCCTGCGCAAATAGTTTTCCGCTTCCAGGCCGGCCCGCGCGGCGCGTTGCAGCGTGTCGGGGTCGACCAGTGCCCCGCTGTGGCCCTCGCAGCCATCGATCCCGTCCGTGTCGGCCGCCAGCGCCCAGATACCGGGCCGCCCGCCCAGTGCGAGGGCCAGCGCCAGGGCGTATTCCGTGTTGCGGCCGCCGCGGCCCGGGCTAACACCTGGCGTGACTGTGGTTTCGCCGCCCGACAGCAGGCAGCAGGTGTTGCCCTTTCTCGCCAGATCCAGTGCCATGCGGGCCTGCTCACGCGCCAACTCCCGGGCCTCGCCCTGCAGATCGTCGCCCAGGATCAAAGGCTCGACACCGTTGCGGCGGCAGCAGTCGCCCGCAGCTTGCAGGGCGGTCATGCCGCTGGCCACGATTTGATAGGTGTTTTGCGCGGTCGGATCGAAGTGTCCAGGCGATTCAGCGGCCGCTCCGTGCAGCACCCGGTCGATAGCGGCCGTCAGCCGGATTCCGTGGCGAGTCAAAATATCCCGCGCGTCGTCAGAGGTGTTGCGGTCCCAAACAGTCGGCCCGGATGCAATCAGGCGTGGGTCATTGCCCGGCACGTCTGAGATGGCCAGCGTTACCACCCGAGCACGACAAGCCAGCGCCAGTCGCCCCCCCTTGATGCGCGAAAGTTTCTTGCGCACACAATTGATCTCATGGATGGTCGCCCCGCTGGCCAAAAGTTGCCGTGTCAATGACTGCTTTTTCTCCAGCGACAGACCCGCTGCGGGCAGGCTCATCAGAGCTGAGCCACCGCCGGAAAGCAGCACCAGCAGGAGATCGTCGGGCGCGAGGCCGGCGGCGAGCTGCAGCGCGGCTGAGGCTGCCGCCACCGAACGTTCGTCCGGAACCGGGTGGCTGGACCCGATGTGCCTGAAGCCGGGGATTGATTCCAGCACAGCCCCCGGGTCTGCGGGCTCGATAACCAAGCCCTCAAAGCCCGCGCCATAACGCTCTGCCGCAGCGGCCGCCATGGGCCGCGCGGCTTTGCCGCAAGCGATCACCGCCAATCGGCCGGCCGGAGGTTCCGGCCAGTGTCCGGGCAGGCAGGTTGCGGGCTGTGCCGCCCGGATGGCGGCACGCCACATCTCATGCAGCACTGTTCCGGGACTAGATGACACCGTTAAGGTTGAGCGCTGGCCACTGCCGGTCAGAGCAGATCGACCCCCAGGTACAGCACCAGGGTCAACACCAGACCCATGTGGATAACGCCCATGACGCTGGTCATCGGTCCGGTCTTGCCGATGAGCGCATTGACTTCAAGCAGCGCAATGATGCCGAAGACCACGGCCAGGGACAGGATACCGGCCTGAGTCACCGGAATGCCCAGTTGCGCCAGGTGTACGGACGAGGCCATGAAGAACAGCATCGGGATGGAGAACAGCGTGTTGGTGCGGGAGGCGAGACCCGCTTTGGCTAAAGCCCCCGCCGCGGCGGGGTCCGGATCCCCACCGGCCGCGGCTTTTTCGGCCGAGGCGATCACGGTTTTCTGGTTGGGCCAGATGATCAACCAGACGTTGAGGAACATCAGCGTACCAAGCACGGCGCCAACGATGATGCCGTAACCGATCAGGTGCTTGGCGCCCAGCAGGGCGACGCCGCTGATGAAGGTAAACATCGCGCCCCAGCGGAACCACCAAAGGGCGCGCGGCACCAGCTTGCGGATTACGTCCGACTTGGCGGCGGCGTCGGCGTCCTTGAAATACTCGCCCTGCACGAAGTTGAAGTACCACAGCAGGCCGATCCAGGCCACGCCAGCGAGCAGGTGAATCCACCTGAAGAGGAATGCCAGGGCGTTGCCCTGGAGCAGTGCGAGTTCTCCCATTTCGTCTCTCCCGTATTATATTTGATTATGCCGTAGAGCCACGGCCGTCGATTGCCAGCCGCTCGCGGACTAGGGTACACCCGTTGCCGGCGATTCCGATAATCAACGAATTGCGTCAAGCGGGATCACGCACTCTGCATCTTGCGTAAGGGCACGATCAGGCTGGAGGTGTCCCAACGATTGCCGCCGAGTGCCTGTACCTCCGAGTAGAATTGATCCACCAATGCCGTCACCGGCAGGTGAGCGCCGTTGCGCCTCGCCTCACCCAGGACGTAGCCGAGGTCTTTGCGCATCCACTCGACAGCGAAGCCGTAATCGAACTTGCCGGCGATCATGGTGCCGGCGCGGTTGTCCATCTGCCAGGACTGGGCGGCGCCCTTGGATATCACATCGACTACCGCCTGTGCTTGCAGGCCGGCACGCTCGGCGAAGTTGAGCGCCTCGGCCAGGCCCTGCACCAGTCCCGCAATGCAGATCTGGTTGACCATCTTGGCCAACTGTCCTGAGCCGGCGTCGCCCAGCCGCGCTTGCATGCGCGCGTAACAGTCGATCAGTGGCGCCGCGCGAGCCACTGCATCCTCGTCACCGCCGATCATCACGGTCAACTGGCCGTTCTCGGCCCCGGCCTGGCCGCCGGAGACCGGGGCGTCGACGAAGGAAAAGCCCAGTTGCGTGGCCTCTGCATGCAGTTCGCGGGCGACTTCCGCGGAGGTTGTCGTGTGGTCGACGAATACGGCGTCCGTTTTCATGCTGGCGAAGGCACCATCCTCGCCGACAGTTATCGACCGCAGATCCTCGTCATTGCCGACACAGGAGAAAACGAAGTCCGCGCCATCCGCGGCGGCTGCGGGAGACGGGGCGGTCGCGCCACCGAATTCCGCGGCCCAGCGCTCGGCCTTCGCCGCGGTCCGGTTGAAAACGGTGACCGCGTGCCCCGCTTTGGCCAGGTAACCAGCCATCGGGTAACCCATAACGCCGAGTCCTATGAAGGCGACCTTGTTGCTCATTTTGTACCCTTCCCCGCTTGGATTTAAAAGGTGAATGTCAAGCCTACACTCACCACTCCTTCAGCGGAAAGTCGAACGGCTTTGCGGGCGGCCAAACGAACCCGGATTCAGTCAGCAGAGACGCGAAAACTGGCGTCGCGTCGAGCTCGAAGGGCGCGCCGCACAGGCAATCGTAGATGGCCTGGAGCAGCACCACATGGCCGAAGGGTCTGGCATCGATAGCCGCGGCGAGTCGATTGGCCTCGCCGAGATGGCCACGCGCCGCCTCCAGCACCAGGGTTTCCCTGTCATTGGGGCCGTATTTGCCCAGGTATGCTTCCTGGTAGCGGCCGGCCGATTCCGCGTCACCAGCGATGGCTGCCAACATCGACTTGACCAGCAGCAGATCGCTCTCGTTCCGGATGATGCTGTTTGCCGCGGCTGCCGCTTCTTCGGCGCTTGCTTGCAGGGCGAGTGCCAGCGCGAGGTGGCGCGACAGGGACGGGTGTTCTTTCCTGGCAAGGCTTTGCCGGGCATTTCCAATCGCTTCAGCGGCCCGCCCCAACCACATCTGAATGCCCACGGTGTGCACCATCGGCCGAGACCTCAACGGGTCGCAGACAGCCATACGGCGGAATGCCCCCAGCAAGGCTTCCGGCTCGCTCGACAGCGGCGCAACCAGGTGCAGCCAGAGCGCAGGCTCGCATCCCGGAAGCGCGGCGGTTTCGGTGCTCAGCAAGTCCAGACCCCGCCAGCGGCCGAAAATCATCGAACTGTCGTAAGTGCCGTTGCTGCGCTGCCCCGATGTCCTGCCGTAGCGAGTGGCGCGCTCATAGTCCCGCTTCAGCGCAGCGGGCGCCTGCTCCACATCCCTGTCGGAGATTTCCCCATCGAGTTGGCCGGATGCCTGGGAAATCAGGATATGGCTATACAGATCGGAGTGGTACTGATAGGCATCGACCAGCTCGGGTGCCTGGTCGACGGCTTGTTCAAAAAAAATGTTGGCTTGGCGCAGCAGGCTGATCTGGTTGGGCTCCCGGTGAGCGCGCTCGTAAAACTCTATGCCTTTCTGGTAAGCGATGAAGGCTTCGACGTTCCGTGTGCCGACCCACTGCATGCGTTCGCGCAGTGCATCGTCCAGGTATACATTCAGCGCGCGCGCGACCTTTTCCGCGATGTCCGCCTGCAAGGCGAAGGTGTCCTCGGTGCGCCGGTCGTAGGTTTCCGACCACAGGTGAAAGCCATCCTCCGCGCGTACGAGCTGGGCCGTGATGCGTAACTGGTCGCCCGCGCGGCGCACCGAACCCTCGACCACGTGGGCGACGCCCAGTTGCTGAGCGATGTCCGCGACCGGGAGGTTCTGCCCCTTGAAGTAAAAGGCCGAGGTGCGGGCCGTGACCAGCAAGTCCGGGACCTGCGCCAGGGCATTGATGATTTCCTCGGTGAGTCCGTCGGCGAAATAGTCGTCATCAGGGCCGCTGCTCATCACAGCGAAGGGCAGCACAGCGACTGATTTTTGGACTGCAGTGAGCGCAGTGCGGGCGGCCACTTCGGGCACTTCGCCACCGTTCAAAGCGGCTTCAGGGGAAGCGGCTCCGGAGCCCGCTTCCGGGTTGAGCTTGTCGAACAGCAGCAGGGCCACGGCGAGCGCGAGAATCACGATGATCGCCCGATCCAGCCTGTGCCCGGCGCGCGCCCTGATCGAGCCTGGCCGGTCTACCTCGCTTTCGCGCTTCACCCCCTCCGGCGTCCATTCGAAGGCCCAGGCAAAAATCAGCGCGGGTATGAAACCGATGGCGAGGAAAAAGAGCACATAACGCGCAACCTCCTCCGGTAACCGCAGGATCGGTCCAATCACGTCCATGATCTGCAGCAGCAGCCAGGACGCCACCAGGTAGGCGATGCCGACCCGGAATACATTGCGGCGTCTCAATTCATGGAATAGACCGGACATTATTATTATCAGTACCTGGTACGACTTCTCGATCCCTTCTGCGCTCGCGGCGATGATATCAGGATACTCTCTGAAATCCTCGCAACACGGCGTATTTCCTCGGGATCCGGTTGGATTCCCGGGAATGGAGAGGCTATTCGGCGCCCAGCCGATCGAGTAGGTCCTGCCAGCGCGGGTCACCGCGCATCGCGTCAGCGCCCGGATCGGCGGCGATGTAGAAAAGCGCCGCCGGCGATTCCGCGAAGGCGCGGTCCAGGTAGGCGAATGCCTGGTCCATGTCGCCCAGAATGCTGTAAACCAACGCCACCTCGACCAGGGAGAATCTTCTTTCCTCTGCGTGCTCGAGGATATCCGTGGCTTCGCTGTTACGACCTGCGAAGGCGTATGCAAAGGCCAGCCCGACGCCGTAGTAAGGATTGCCGGGATCGTATTCGATGGCCTTGAACATCGACTGCTCGGCCTCGGTGTGTTTGCCTTGCATGGTTTGGGCCAGGCTCATCCAGTACCAGGTGTTTGCTGCGTCCGGTTCGACCTCCAGCAGTTTCCTCGCCTCATTTTCGACAGCGGCGAAGTCCCGGCTGAAATAGATGTTCTGCAACAGCGACTCGCGGATGCGCACCAGATACGGGTCCAGTTCCACGGCGCGCCGGATTTCGCGAACCGACTCATCGAAGCGCCGGGCGTCGCGCAACAGGTCGCTGTAACGGCTGTGGGCATCCGCGCTGTTCGGGCTCAACTCCAGAGCCGTGCGGAAGCTCCGCTCGCCAGCCTCGAACTGGCGGGTCATGCGTTGCAAATCTCCGAGCGCCAACCAGGCATCAGTCAGGTTCGGATTCAGCGCAACGGCTTTTTCGGCAGCGCGCCATGCCTCGGGCAGGAACGCGCTCTCATCCTTGTAGAACCAGCCGACCATTTCCAACAGGGCCTGAGAGAGGCCCGACCAGGCCGCGGCATACTCCGGGTCGGCTTCTATCGCCTTCCGAAACAGCGCTGCCGCGCCCTCGAGGTTTTCCTCTGACATTTCCTTGTCCATCAGGTAGCGCCCGCGCAGCGCGAGATCGTAAGCGACCAGGCTTTCGGTTGGCTTCTCTTCGATGCGGGCCTGCAGATCGGGCGCCAATTCGGTTCTTAAAGCGGCCGTTATCAGGCTTGCCAGCTCGCTCTGGATTTCGAAGATATTGGACGCGGTGAGTTCCTTGTCCCAGGTTTCGGCCCACAGATGCGTGTCGGTGCCCGCGTCGATCAGCTGCGCATTGATGCGCACGCGATCGCCGGAACGCTGGATGCCGCCTTCAAGCACCGTGGCCACACCGAGTTCGGCCGCAATTTCGGGGATCGGCTTGTTGCT
>JAPHSB010000056.1 GCA_026193295.1 Lysobacterales bacterium | reverse complement strand
GAGCTGTTCGAGGGTTACGATCCGGGACACCTGGACCCGGCCACCGACCTGGTTCTCATCGGCAACGCGCTCAGCCGCGGCAACCCCGCCGTGGAGCAGGTACTCAACAGCGGGATTCCTTACACTTCGGGGCCGCGCTGGCTGGGCGAAAATTACCTCCAGCACAAAACCGTGCTGGCCGTGGCCGGCACCCACGGCAAAACCAGCACCTCGAGCATGCTCGCCTGGATCCTGGAGCAGGACGGCCGCAAGCCCGGCTTCCTGATTGGCGGTGTGCCGACGAATTTCGGCCAATCGGCACGAGACGGGGAATCGGTGTTCGTGGTCGAAGCCGACGAGTACGACACGGCCTTCTTCGACAAGCGTGCCAAGTTCGTGCACTACCGTCCCAACATCGCGATACTGAACAACCTCGAGTTTGACCACGCGGACATTTACGACGACATCAGGGCCATCCAGACCCAGTTTCACCATTTCGTGAGGACCATTCCCGGCAATGGCACCATTGTCTGCAACGGTCATGACGCGCGCCTGGAAGCCGTTCTTGAAAGGGGCTGCTGGAGCCACCTGCAGCGTTTCTCGGAGGATGAGGATGCAGACTGGCGGGTCGTACTCAAGAAACCCGATGGCAGCCAACTGGCGTTTTTCCATGCCGGCCAGCCATCGGGCACGCTGCGCTGGAGCCAATTTGGGCGCCACAACGCGCTGAATGCCTGCGCTGCCCTGGCCGCCGGCGTCGCCACAGGGGTCGATCCAAAAACCGCGCTCAATGCCCTCGGCAGCTTCCGGGGCGTCAAACGGCGCATGGAGCTGATCAGCGAAGTCGGCGACATCCGTGTATACGATGATTTTGCACACCATCCGACAGCCATCCGCCTGACCCTCGAGGGCCTGCGGCGCAATGTGGGCAATGCGCGCGTGCTGGTTGCACTGGAGCCCCGCAGCAACACGATGCGGGCCGGTGTGCATGCCGACGAATTGGGCCCGGCACTGATCGCGGCGGACCGCGTGTGGCTGATGGCCGGTGATGGGATCGACTGGGACCCGCTCGAAGCGCTCGCTCCGCTGGATGGGCGCGGCAGGGTCGTGACGCGCAGCGATGATCTGTTGGCGCAGATGCTGGACGCCGTGCGGCCCGGTGATCACGTCGTGTTCATGAGTAATGGTGGTTTCGATTCGGTGCCGGCGCGCTTCAGTGAAGCCGTGCAGCAGCATGAGCACCGTTGAGATCCCGCTGTTTCCGCTGCGCACGGTCCTGTTCCCGGGCGGCTTTCTCCCGTTGCGTATTTTCGAGCAACGCTACCTGGACATGGTCAGGGACTGTGCCCGCAACGACAGCGGCTTCGGTGTCTGCCTGATAAGCGAAGGCGAAGAAGCGGTGTCTCCGGTCAAGACGACCCAGGTCGGTACACTTGCCCAAATCGTCGACTGGTACACGCTGGAGGACGGTCTGCTGGGTGTCTCGGCCACCGGCACCCGGCGCTTCAAGATCGAATCCGGTTGGCGGCAGGACGATGGGCTGCTGTGGGCACGCGTGCAGACGCTACCCGAACCACCCAGCTATCCATTGCCCGAGGCCTACGCTCTGCTGGCCGAAGTATTGGGCCGGTTCATGGAAAAGGTTGGCCACCAATACCCTTCCTGGTCGGAAGAGCGCCTGCAGGACGCCGTTTGGGTGGGCTATCGGCTGGCGGAATTGCTGCCGCTGGCCGGCATCGAAAAACAGCACTTGCTGGAGTTTTCAGACCCGATAGAGCGGTTGCAGAGTCTGGTCGAAGTCCTGCCGCGCTTTCAGTCGGGCTGACCATCGGGCGGCCGGCGCAACGTGCCTGGTGCGTTGCGAACCAACAACACGCCGCCGTCCACCTCCTTTTGCTCCAGGTCTCCGAGTAATCCGCGGATCGGACGCCTGAGTTCGGTGCTCAGCGGCGACGACTTCCAGTAGCTGAACAGACCGAAGCGCTGCACCAGAAGCTCCTCCGACATCTGTCCCAGGTAGAGAACCGCGCTGTCGGGCAGCAAGCGCACTCCCGAGTCCCACAAACGGATGGTCAGCAAGCGACCCTCCGGCGCAATGTTCTTGCGCAGCAGCAAAGCTTCCGAACGCCCCATGTAGGCCCGCCCCAGTAACGGCAGGCTGGCCTGGTCGGGCTCTGGATTCAGCGCCTGCAGGATCCACCGCCAGTCCGTTTCCGGCACCGGCTCCCAGCCGGCATCAGCGAGCAACGCGGAGATTGATTCCGGATCGACGGCAACCTGCGCGTTGAAACGGCGCGCGGCTACCGAGTCCAGCCGGGTGCGGTCCGCGGGCAGCCGGCGCCACTCCGCGTCCCACCAGGCTTGTCCGTCGAGCTCCCGCAAGACGGCCGGTGTGCTGAGCGCCGCCACTTCCTCGGCCTGGTGCTCGTGCACCTGCCAGGCGAACAGGGCCAGGAAAGACAGGTAGAAAATAAGGCTGGCTGTCATACCGGAAAAACGCCTGAATGCCCGCTGCCGGTAAGCGATACCCACGATAGCCGCCCACAACAGCCCCATGGTCATTCCCATCAGGGCGCCGCTCAGCCACTCGCGGCCCAGGTAGAGCCGCGCCAACGCCAGCAGCATGAGCAGAAGCGCGGCGACGAGGTAGGGCCATTGTCGGTGTTTGCGTTGCAACTCGCTGGCTTCCATCACGGCGAAAAAAGTCAGCGTGACCGTAGCCAGGCTCATCGCCGCGCTCGGGCTG
>JAPHSB010000312.1 GCA_026193295.1 Lysobacterales bacterium | reverse complement strand
CGAATTCATTCGGGAAAAAACGGAAAACGTAGGACCGAATTCATTCGGGAAAAAATCGGTTTGGAGAGATTGAATGAACACTGGTAACGACAATAGCGGCGAGCGCTTCACCGGCCACGGCCCGGAATGGCGCGACGCCAACTTGAGCCCCGCGGAGGCGCAAAAAGCGACCGCCTGGGTCGAGCAGGTGATCAACAAACGCTCGATGGAGGTCAACAAGGACCGCGTCGAGGACGTGCGCGACGCCATGTGGGAGCTGGAAAAGGACGGCGAAATCGTCGTGCATCGGATCACCGAGCAGCACGCCCCGCGTATTGCCAAGACCATTTACGGCTGGGACAAGAAGGTGCCCACCAACCAACTCTGGCACCACAAATCCTGCGGCCAGTGCGGCAACATTCCGGGCTATCCGACCTCACTGCTGTGGTTGATGAACGAGATGGACATCAGCTACCTGGACGAAACCGACCAGACCTCCTGCACGGCCTGGAACTACCACGGCTCCGGCATCGGCAACATCGTCAGCCTGGCCGCCGTGTTCCTGCGCAATTTCCACCAGGCCTATATTTCGGCAAAGGCCCAGGGTCTGCCCGAGGGCCATTTCTATCCGCTGGTGCATTGCGGCACGTCGTTCGGCAACTACAAGGAGGTGCGCGCCTACTTGCTGCACTCCGCCGAGCTGCGCGAGAAAGTAACAAAAATTCTCGCCAAGCTGGGCCGCCTGGTCGATGGCAAGCTGCTGATCCCCGAGGAAATCGTGCACTATTCGGAGTGGGTGCACATGATGCGCAGCGACATTGCCGAGCGCCAGACCATCGACGTCAGCAATATCCGCGCCACCATTCACCCGGCCTGTCACGTCTACAAGATGGTGCCGCAGGACGCGATCTACGACGACAATATCCTGGGCGGCAACCGGGTCGCGGTATCGACCGGCATCATGGAGGCACTGGGCACCCAGGTGATTGATTATTCCACCTGGTACGACTGCTGCGGCTTCGGTTTCCGGCACATCATTTCGGAGCGCGAGTTCACCCGCTCGTTCGCCATTGACCGCAAGATCAAGGTTGCCGTGGAGGAAGCGAATGCCGACGTGATGATTGGCCACGACACCGGCTGCATCACCACGCTGGACAAGAACCAGTGGATCGGCAAGGCCGCGGGTAAGGACTACAGCCTGCCGGTACTTGCCGACATCCAGTTCGCAGCGCTGGCTTGTGGCGCCCACCCCTACAAGATCGTGCAATCCCACTGGCACGCCTCGGCCACCGAGACCCTGATGGAGAAGATGGGAATCGACTGGCAGGCCAAGAAGGCGGAGTTCGAAGCCTACCTGGTGGAAGTGGAGGCCGGCAGGTTCGAGAGCCTTTACGACCCGCGGCTGGCGATAACGTCCGGCCCCGGATTCAAACCGGTAAAACAACTGGCCGCAGGCGGCAGCTGACAGATTCATTAAACGCTAAGCAAGAGCAAGGTTGAACACCATGACAAAACCGATCCTGATTGTTGGCGGCGGACCGGCCGGGCTGGCCGCGGCGCATTCGCTGGCCACTTTTGGCCAGGCCTGCATCCTGGTTGAGAAGGAAGACCGCCTGGGCGGGGCGCCGATCCTCGAGGGCTACGCCAAGCTGGTGCCTTCCGGCGAGTGGGCGAAGGACGCCATCGGCGGCATGGTCGACCGTGCGGCGAATCACGAACTGGTGGACGTTCGCACCGGAACCACGGTGAGCTCGTTCAGCGGCGAGGTGGGCAATTTCACAGCCGGGTTATCCAATGGCGACTCGCTTGACGTTTCAGCAGCCATCCTCTGCACCGGTTTCACCCATTTCGATTCGGCCAACAAGCCCGAGTGGGGTTTCGGAACGTTTCCGGACGTCGTGACAACTTCCCAGGTGGAACAGATGATCTCTTCCGGGCAGGGCGTGCGCTGCCCGTCGGACGGGCGCAAGCCGCAGCGCGTCGCGATCCTGCTCTGCGTCGGCTCGCGCGACCGGCAGATCGGCCGCGAGTGGTGCTCCAAGATCTGCTGCACCGTCTCCGCCAACATGGCCATGGAGATCCGCGAGGAATTGCCGGACTGCCACGTCTATATCTACTACATGGACATCCGCACCTTTGGCCTGTACGAGACCAAGTACTACTGGAAGAGCCAGGAGGAATTCAAGGTCAAGTACATCAAGGCGCGTATCGCCGAGGTGACTTCCGATGGCGAGAAGCTGATCGTCAAGGGCGAGGACACGCTGGTCAAGCGGCCGATCACCATACCGTTCGACATGGTGGTGCACGCCATCGGCATGGATCCGAACGTCGACAACAAGGACCTGTCCGCCGTGTTCGGCGTCGATCTTGAACCGCACGGCTACATCGGCAAGGCCAACAGTTACTCGGCTACCGGTTTGACCAACCGCACCGGTGTGTTCGTCGCTGGCGCCGCCACCGGCCCCGAGACCATCGACGACTCCATCGCGCAAGCCAAAGCGGCGGCGATGGCCGCGCTGGAGCAGCGGCAACTCGCGGCGCGACTCGTAAGCTGATACGCGCGATGCCCTCCGCCCCCCATTTTCTGCGACCGCAAACCCGCCCGGAAATTGAACGGCCGCGGCTGGACCTGAGCGGGCCGATTCTGGCGCATGCGCTCGAGACCTTGGTGGTCGGCACTGAAGAGCAGGGTGGCATCGAGCAGTGGATTGACGCGCTCAAGCTGAAAAGCCGCATGTTCCAGCAGGCGCTGGAGCCGTTTCTGGATGGCGCCCGGACGTCAGAGCTGCCGCTGGACAGCTTCGCCGGCCTGTGTGCGTTCATGGCCAGCGTGCGGCGCCGCGTGGGCCCGTTCCTGGAGCAACCAGCCTACGGGCGCATGGTCGAGGCCATTGCCGCCCTGCTGGAAGGGGCAAAGAATACGACTGGGACGGACGCTCGCCTGGCCGCTTTCTGCGAGCGCTTCCCGCAGGATCGCAAGCACCGGTGGGTGCGTGATCTGGCGGCCGAAATTCTGCACAACGTGGACCCGGAACGCTACCCGCTGATGTGTCGCTGGGTGTGGGACCGCAAGGCCAATACCGGCGTGATCCGGGAGATCTGGTTCGACGATCAGGTGGACAACATCACGATCGACGTCCCGGACGGTTACGGCACCTACCTGGTATTGCGCGAGGAACTCAGCCAGTACCTCACCGACAATGGCGTGTTCCGCGATGTGCCCTGGTACGTGGACCTGCTGTGCGCCAAGATCTACGCCGATTACATCGCGGCGCAGGGCGGCGTTTACCTGCGGGCGGATTTTTCCGCGCCGGGTGACCCGATGGAACACACCCGACGCCTGTTGGGACTGGACGGGGTGCGAGCCGGTACGGGGCGCACCCGCCTGAAGGCGATCAGCGGCGAAGCCTACGTTATCGAAGACAGCCATTCAGTCGAAGACAAAAAATTATTGGATTGACCCATGCCCATTCATGAGAAATCACTGATCCGCCCGGAAAACCTCGAGGTCCACGAGCATCTGGAAATCGAAGGGGTGGATGTGTCCGGCCACTGGAGCACGTTCATCGGGAGCCGGGTGGTCGCGGATTACAACGAAGCGATGGAGGAAGAGATCGCGGCCCTGCCGGGCGGTGAGTACATCCACCGCTGTTGGCAATGCGGTTCCTGCACCAATTCGTGCACGGTCAACGCACTCAACCCGGACTTCAATCCGCGTTACTGGATCTACCTGATCCGCATGGGCATGGAATCCGAACTGCTGCGCGACAAGGACATCATCTGGCAGTGCGTGTCCTGCCACAAATGCACCCACGTCTGCCCGCGCGACGTGGTGCCCGAGGGCGTGATGAAGGCCACCTCGCACTGGCTGGAGCTGAAGGGGCACACGCCGAAGTCGCACTCGATGATCTTCGATGAAGTGTTCAGTGAGCAGGTCTTCGAAACCGGCAAGATCGAGGACGGCCGAGTCATCAAGCGCTTCTTCAAACGCACCGGGCAGGCTTTGGCGCAGCCCTGGATGGTGGACATGGTCAAGGGCATGCTGCGCAATCTGCCGCTGGGTCTGTTGACCCGCATGGGACTGGCGACACTCGTCGCGCCCCGGACGAAGGACTGGGGCGATGCGCGCGCCGCCATCGAGGAATACGTTGCCGAGCGGGAAGAGCACAATCGCAAAGCACTGGGGCTGGATGAATTGATCCAGTCGGCCCGTACCGAAATTTAGTACTGTCAGGAACTCAACTTATGCCCGACAAGAAAACGAAATACAAGGAAGTGGCCTATTACCCCGGCTGTGCGCTGGAGGGTACGGGTCACGCCTACAACCGCTCCACCAAGGCGCTCGGCAAGGCGCTGGGCCTCAAGCTGAAGGAGGTGGAGAACTGGAACTGCTGCGGCGCGATGGAAGTGAAAAACATCGACCCGAAACTGCAGACCTATCTGTCCTCGCGGGTCATGTCCATCGCCGCCAACAAGATGAAGATGGATGTCGTGATGGCCCCCTGTAACGGCTGTTACCACAACCTCAAGCGCGCCGAGTACGATCTGGAGAAGGACGAGCAATCACGAGAAGTGGTCGATCGCCTGTCGCAGAAGGCGGGCCACGAAACCTACCAGGCCGGCCAGGTGGAAACGATCCATGCGCTTGACTGGATCAAGGACAGCATTGGCGAGGAAGGCCTCAAGGAACGGGTCAAAAATTCGTTGGACGGCATCAAGATTGCCAATTACTACGGCTGCATGTACACGCGGCCACGGCATATTTTCCCCGAAAAAGACAAGGGGCCGGCCAGCGAATCGACCTCCAAGCCCCACTTCATGGACGACCTGTTGGAAGCGGCCGGCGCCGAAAACGTGGACTTCCCGTTGAAGACAGCCTGCTGTGGCGGCGCCCACACCCTCTCCGACAGCGACACTTCCACCAAGCTGGTGGCCAATATCCTGATGGCGGCCGAGGCTGCCGGCGCCGAGGTCATAGCGACCGAGTGCCCTACCTGCCACAGCGGTCTCGAGATGCACCAGATCCGTGCCGCGAAGACGCTGGGCATCAAGACCAGCGTGAAAATCATCTACTTCACCCAGTTACTGGGTATGGCCATGGGCCTCAAGCCGAAGGCGGTGGGCCTGCACGAGAACGTTTCCGATTCCTTCGCCTTCGTGAAACAGAAAGGCCTCGCGTGAACGACAACACGCCTTCCGTGGCCGCCATCGGGCAGCGCCTTGACGCGCTGATTGCCGCCCCGGCGGCGGCTGAAGACGCCGCGGAGATGCTGGCGCTGGGCGAGGCGATTCTCGAACACTGGGTGCGTGCAAAAGGCAAGGAACCCACTTGCGACGAACGCGAAGGCTTCCGCCTGCTAGCCCTGCACCGCCAGGGGGCCGACAAGGATCCGAGCTTCAACGCCTGCCGCGAGACCTGTCGCGAACTGGTTTATCACTACAACCTGCTGAGTCTGGAGCCGGATCACCCGGCGACGGCGCAGCGGGCGCGCATGATGGCGCTGGTGGCCAATCACCTGTACCTGTTCATCAGCGGCAAGATGGAAACGGAACAGCTCGGCGAATTCTGCTGCTCGTCAAGGCCGCTGCGCGAAAGGGTTGACTCGGGGACGCAGGCCCAGTAGAAACTTTCATTAGCGACACATGACACATTGAATCAATTCGGGAGGTCCTGACTATGCCAACGGTTCGCGGATGCAATTTGCCGGACGATCTGCTCTACGACGTGGAAAACCACATCTGGTTCACCGAGGTGGGTGACGGCACGGTCAAGCTGGGCATGACCACCATCGCCACGGCCATGGCCGGGCAACTGGTGGCGTTCACCCCGAAAAAAGTCGGCCGCGCGGTGCGTGCCGGGCGCTCCTGTGCGACGGTCGAATCGGGCAAGTGGGTCGGCCCCGCCAAGTCCGCTGCCGGCGGCGAAGTCGTTGCGGTGAACGAAGATCTGCTTTCCAACCCGAGCCTGGCCAACCAGGATCCCTACGCCAACTGGATGGTGCAGCTCAAACCGGAAGACTGGGATAGCGTCAAAGCCAGCCTGACGCCTGGCGGCGCGGTGGCCGGCCCCTATGAAGCCAAGATGGCCGCCGACGGATTCGAGGGCTGCGGCTAAACCCGGCTGGCGTATTCCATCAGGGATTTCAGCAGCATGAACTCCCTGCGGGACAGCTCCATCTCCGCGTCGTTCACCAGCACGCTGTTGTGGTTGATGTTCAGTGTGACGTTGCCAACAGTGATTTCGGCGGTTCTGGCCGTCGTCAGTCGCCGCTCCATGACCCGCAGGCGAGCGAGCAACTCGGTCATTTCAAACGGCTTGGGCAGGTAGTCATCCGCTCCGCTGTCCAGGCCCTCAATCCTGTCGTCGAGTCCTGCGCGGGCCGTCAGCAGCAGGATCGGGAGATCCACGTCGCGGCTGCGGACCTGTTTCAGAACCACCAGTCCATCCATGTCGGGCAGGCCAAGGTCCAGTATGACCAGGTCT
>JAPHSB010000450.1 GCA_026193295.1 Lysobacterales bacterium | reverse complement strand
GATCGGCTGGGTCGAGTTCACCACGCAACCGCTGCAGGGCCGTGATACCCGGGTATTCGTAACCGTGGGTGCCGGCGATCAATGCCAGCACCGGGCCCGGCCGCGCACCGTGCACCACCGACACCGGCAGCCGGGCGCCCTCGTCGCCAGCAGCCGCAACGTCCAGGTAGCCGGACACCGCCTGACCCCTGGCAGCGCTGAGCGGTCCCACGCTGAACTGGCCGCCCTCCGCTGCGGCCCACAGCGCCGTGGGCGTCGCCAGAACCAGCCATAGTCCGGTTATCACTCGCTGAAACACTCGCATCATCCTGTCGTCTCCGCCTCGTACCGGGCGTACATGGTAACCGTTATTCAGCGCTCGATGGTGTAGCTGATGTCAGCGCCGGTTTCCCGCTGGCCGGACGTGGTCTTGACGCCGAAACCCCGGCCCAGGTCATAACGGGCGCTGATGACATTCTGTTCGTCGAACAGGCTGATGCCGTAACTGATATACAGTTTCGGCGCCACGTACATGCCGACCTCGACGCTGCCGACACCCTGCTCGTAATTGAAGTCGCTGCCGGTCACCAGCAGCGTGAGCGCCCGCTCCCGTGTCGTCATCGGGACGCTGTAGGGTTCGAGAACCGGCTGCTTGAGGGTGCCGGTCACCAACACGCCGGCGCGCGTGATCTGCGAATTGCCGTAAATCTCACGCTCGGCGCGGATGTTCAGGAAGGGATTGTCCGCCGGCCGGTTGGAAAAGTTGATGCGCCCCTCGGTTACCGTGAGCAGTTGGCCGTAGGCATAGATCTCGCCATCGAGACCGAACCCGCCGTCGGCGACCGGAACCAGCTGACCGGTCCACTTGAACTGCGTCTTGCCCCTCAGCCGGGCCTTGGCACGGTCCAGCTGCAGCTGGACATCTTCGCCGAGCTCGAGCTCCAGGCCGCCGCGCAGTCGCCATTCCTTCGGCTTGCTCTGCTGTTGAACAGCGAGCGGGTCGCTGCCGGCGACGATCACGACGTCCGCGCTTTCCGCCGCCGCGGAAGTCGGCAGGTAGCGCGGAGACAGACGCGCGGCAGGTATCGCCACCTGGCCACTCAGGTCCACCATACCTTCCCGCCATACCAGCCGAATATCCGGATTTGCCGTCACATTGAGATCGGGCACATTGACCAGGGTCAGGTTGTCGCCGCTGAGCTCCAGCAACAGCTCCGGCTGCAGTATGTCGTCGAAATCGAGCACAGCGCGGATCGAGCCCTGCCCACTGCCCGCACGGAAGGTGCCGCTCAGCTCAGTCTGGTCGTACTGGAAAACCGCGCCGGCCAGCCGAATATCCTCGAGCAACAGCCCCGAGGCGAAATGCGAGACCGTGCCCCGTACCAGCGAGGCATGGCCGGTCAGCTGCGGGTCGGCAAGCGATCCGGAGAAATTCATTTCCGCCGTCAGCGGGCCGGAGCTGCCCTCCATCCCCGGGACCAGGCGCAACAGTGGTTCGATACTGGCCAGGTTGACCCGGACCCGCCCTTGCACCGAGGACTCGAGGCCCGCCGACAGATCCGGCACGCTGAAATCGGTATCGATGCCACCGGCGCCGGGCACTGGGATGTCGAGATTGCCGGCGTAGAGCCGGCCATCAGCGATCTCGAAACCGAACAACCCGGCGCCGGTCCGGATGATCGTCTCATCGTCGTCGCGCTCGGTGATTTCCCCCGCCGATATCTGCAGGTTAACCCGGGCTGCTGCTTGCGAGCGAGGTTGCTGCCGCCATTCCAGGCTTCCCGAAAGCCGCTGGGAGAACGCCAGGTCCGAGCCCATCAAACTCAGGGCCAGGTTGGGCGATACCCCTTCGAGTAACGCCTCAACGGCTCGCTCACCGCGGGGCCGCCAGGTGGACTCAAGGCACAGGCGCCCCTCGCGGGAGCCTCTGAAGCAAGCCGGGGCCAGGGTGAACGCGCCACCGTTCACTTCCAACGCCACCGGCTCCTCGAGCTCTATGAATCCCAGGCTCTCGCCGTCCAAACGCAGAGCCTGCAATTGACCGGCCCAGCCACCTTCGAGCGGCGCCGTCCAATCTTCGACCCGGCCGTCCAGCCGTAACTCGACCTGGCTGTCCGTCAGCTCGGCGTGAACCTCGAGATGATCCAACGGCCTCTCGCCACTGGCCACGGCCGTCAGGGATTCGATGCGGTTCTCACCGAGATCGATTCCCAGGGCTTCAAACCGCAGGGCATCACCTTCGCTTGGGTTCGTAGTGACCACCAAGGCTTCGACGGCGACACCCTCCCAGTGCAGACCCTTGCCTTTTCCATCCAGCCGCATAGCCGGTCGCGACGGATCCAGCGAAACGACGCCTTTGCCCTCGAAAGAACCGGCGGCTCCGTCGAGAAAGTCCGCCAGCGAATCGATTTGTGCCGTGAACGCCAAACCGTCCGGGCCATCCAGCTGCCCGTCGAGCCTGATATCGGACTGACCAGAACGAATACGCAAATCGCGCGCCCGCAAGTGGCCGGCCTCCAGTTGGAGCTTCCCGTTCGCGCTCACCTGCCGCTCACGGACCGTGCCGGACAGGTTGCGGATTTCGACACCCAGTTCAAAAGGTTCGGGACGGCCGCGTACGGCAAGCTCACCGCTCACCCGGCCGGGGAACTCTGGCGCGAGCGG
>JAPHSB010000091.1 GCA_026193295.1 Lysobacterales bacterium | reverse complement strand
CCTCCACACCCCGCGCCGACAGCATGATGACCATGCCGAACGCCGCCGCGGACATCAGCGAATAAACAATCACGTAGAACATGCCGGCGCCAAACCCCTCGGGCGTTCCGGGCAGCAACCCCAGCAAAACGAACCCCATGTGCGAGATGGTCGAGTACGCCAGCATGCGCTTGATGTTGGTCTGGGCGATCGCGGCCAGGTTACCGAGGACGATCGACAGCACCGCCAGCACGGCGAGCATCTGGGACCAGTCGTCCTGCAAGCTGCCCAAGCCGGTCTGCAGCAAGCGGATGGCCATTGCGAAAGCCGCCATTTTCGGCACCGATGAGATGAACAGGGTGGTCGCCACCGGGGCGCCCTCGTACACATCCGGAATCCACATGTGGAAAGGCACCACGCCCAGTTTGAAAGCCAGGCCCACGACCAGGAACACCAGGCCGAAAATGAGCAAGGTGTTGTCGCCCCCGTTACTTCCGATGGAATCGGCGATCAGCTGCAGGTCCAGCGTGCCGGTCGCGCCATAAATCATCGACATACCGTACAGCAGCATGCCGGAGGCCATCGAGCCCAGCACGAAGTACTTCATGGCCGCCTCGGAACCGCGTGGTGAATCGCGGTCGAAAGCCACCAGGGCGTAGGAGGACAGCGATATCAACTCGAGACCGAGATAGACCATGACCAGGCTGTTCGCAGAAATCAGCAGCATGACACCGAGCAGGGCGAACATGGAGAGCGTATAAAAGTCCGCCCGGAACATGCGGAACTGGCGCAGGTGGTGCTTGGCATAGATGTAAACCAGGGCCAGCACGATGAAGCTGAACAGCTTCAGCACGTCCCCCATCGGGTCGCGAATGAAGGAGCCGTTGAACGCCGTGACCGAGCGCAGCCCTTCGGCCATGTAGTCGGCGCGCAAGGTGATGATGGCGGCGAATACCAGCGTGCCGAGCGCCAACAGTTGGATGATGCCGCGCCGCTCTTCGCGCAGGAACAGGTCAACGATCAGGATCACGCAGGCCATGGTCAGGACCCACAGCTCCGGCGCCGCCAGCAACATGTTCGAATTATTCACGTCTCACCCTCCGGCCAGCGGCAGTTTCGATTGCTGGATGTGCTGCAGCAACTGGTCTACCGACGCATGCATCAGGTTCACCAGCGGCTCCGGCCACAGGCCCACCAGGAGCACCGCGACCGCTATCGTTCCGAGCACCAGGGCTTCACGCGCGTTGATGTCTTCCAGCACGGCGACATCCTGGCTGGCCACTTCGCCGAAAATGACCCGCTTGACCAGCCACAGGCTGTACGCCGCACCCAGGATCAGGGTCGTCGCCGCCAGGAACGCGAACCAGAAGTTGGCCTGGAACGCCGCCAGGATGACCATGAACTCACCGACGAATCCGCTGGTTCCGGGCAAGCCGGAGTTGGCCATGAAAAACAGCACGGCGAAGGTCGCAAACCAGGGCATGGTATTGGCCACCCCACCGTAATCGGCAATCATCCTGCTGTGCAGGCGGTCGTACAGCACGCCGACGCAGAGGAACAGCGCGCCAGATACAAAGCCGTGGGAGATCATCTGTACCATGGCGCCCTCGACGCCCAGAGCCGCGCCCCTGCCGCTCTCGGAATTGCGGAACACCGCAAATGCGATGAACATGCCGAGGGTCACGAACCCCATGTGCGAGATGGACGAGTACGCGATGAGTTTCTTCATGTCCTTCTGCACCAGCGCCACGAAGCCGATGTAAACCACCGCGATCAGAGACAACGTGATCATCAGCCAGTCCAGCGCGGACGCCGCGTCCGGCGTGATCGGCAGGCTGAACCGGATGAATCCGTAGCCACCGATCTTCAGCATGATGGCCGCCAGGATGACCGAGCCGCCGGTCGGGGCCTCGACGTGCGCATCCGGTAACCACGTGTGCACCGGCCACATCGGGATCTTGACCGAGAACGCGGCGAGGAAACCCAGGAACAACCAGGTCTGGACCGCCAGCGTCAGCGGCAGCTGGTGCCACTCGAGGATCGACCAGGAACCCGACTCGATGTACAGGTAGATCAGGCCGATCAGCATGAACACCGAGCCCAGGAAGGTATACAGGAAGAACTTGATGGTCGCGTAAACGCGCCTGGGTCCGCCCCACATGCCGATCACCAGGAACATCGGGATCAGCATGGCTTCGAAAAAGACATAGAACAGCAGCGCATCGAGCGCGGCGAACACACCGACCATGAGGCCTTCCATGATCAGGAAGGCCGCCATGTACTGGTGGACCCTTTCCTGGATGACCTCCCAGCCGGCAATCACCACCAACACGCCGAAAAAGGTCGTCAGCAGGATCAGCGGGACCGAGAAACCATCGACCCCCAGCGAGTAGAAAATGTCGAAGGTCTCGATCCACGGCTTGAGTTCGGTGAACTGCATCGCGGCCGTCGACGTATCGAAAGCCGCGAACAGGAAAATGCTCAGGATAAACGTCAGGCCGGAGAAGACCAGCGCCAGCAGGCGCGCAAGCGCCGCCCGCTGGTCGCCCGCAGCGATCACGATCAGACCGCCGGCGATCGGCAGCCAGATCAGCAGACTCAGGATGGGCCAGTTCGATGTCATTGTTTTTTTCGCCCCTCTACTTCGCCATCACCCAGATTGCGAGAATGACCATCAGACCGACAATCATCGCAAAGGCATATTGGAACAGGTAACCGCTCTGCCAGACCCTGACCCGCGCGGCGAGGTCACCCACCAGGCGTCCCGAGCCGTTCACCAGCCAGCCATCGATGACGCCGGCGTCCACCTTGTCCCACAGGCCGTCGCCGATACGCAGGATCCGTGACACGAAGACCTTCTGATAAAACTCGTCCACGTAAAACTTGTTCTCCAGCAATCGATGCAGGCGCGGCATCTTCTGCTGCAACTGGTCGGCCAGCGCGGGCCGCAGCCGGTAGATCACGGTGGCCAAGGCGAAACCGGTGATCATCAGCCAGAACGGGGCTGTCTGGACGGCGTGCATGGCCATCGCCGAAGCGCCATGGAAATGATGACCCAAGTCCGCCAGCACGTCGTTCTGCGGCAACACGGTGATCGAATCACTCAACCAGCCACCGAACAGCACCGGGCCGATGGTCAGGTAACCGATCACGATCGACGGGATGGCCAGCAGCACCAGCGGCACGGTTACGACCAGCGGCGACTCATGCGGGGCATGTTGCAGGACGCCGTCCGGCGGATGGTCGCCGGCGCCTACGTCCACGGTGTAGCGTGGCGCTCCGTGGAAGGTCAGGTACAGCAGGCGGAAGCTGTAGAAGGATGTGACCACCACGCCAAGCAGGACGGCCCAGAAGGCCACCGGCGCGCCAAACCGGGTGGACTCGTGAACCGCTTCGATGATGGCGTCCTTGGAGTAGAAACCCGCGAAGAAGGGGAAGCCGATCAGGGCCAGCGTACCGACCCAGGCGGTGATCCAGGTCACCGGCATCTGTTTGCGCAGCCCGCCCATGAAGCGCATGTCCTGCTGGTGGTGCAGCGCGATGATCACGGAACCCGCGCCGAGGAACAACAGGGCCTTGAAAAAGGCATGCGTCATCAGGTGGAAAATCGCCGCTGAGTAAGCCGACACGCCCAGCGCCACGGTCATATAGCCCAATTGTGAGAGCGTCGAATAGGCGATGACACGCTTGAT
>JAPHSB010000237.1 GCA_026193295.1 Lysobacterales bacterium | reverse complement strand
TTACCCCCTATTTCTATGACTATGACTCCGGCACGTTTGGAACCACGAATACCGATTCGTCGCTGTACGGGGACATGAAGCTCGTTCAGGTGACGGTCACCTGGAACGACGGCCAGGAGTTCCGCGTCGACGAAACCACGACCACATCGGGCCAATTGGGCAGCGGCAGTATCACGCTGAGTGACGTGATCTCATCCATCGCCTCGCCCGCCGGCGGCAAAGTGCTGCTGGCCAACCAGGGATCCAGCAGTTACTCACCGCCCGTCGACTACAATCCCGGCGAGAACCCTGACATCATTTCGATCGAACTGGGCCACAACAAGTTCAAGGAATCCACCACCCCGCTGCCGGATGTGCTCCGTTCGAACGATCGGGCCAACGATCTCATCGAAACCCGCTTCGACGTGGTGACCTATTCCCAGAGCGACGACGGTGCAACGTTCCTGCGCCGCGAAGAGTTCCGGGCCGTTGCCTGCGAATGCACACTGCGGATACCGTCTGGCGAAACGGAAGGCGGACTGCGCCCGACGGTCTGGGGCGGCACTGAATACCTCGAGGGTGAATTTGTCTCGAAACCCTACGGCGAAGTCGCGAACAATCAACAGAGCCCGCTCTGCGATACGTGTTGCCGTGACCACCATGACGGCGGTACGGGGGCTAATGATGACCCCTTCGACCCCGGCCGCTCGAAGTACAATCCGTTCCGCTCCCCGAGCGGTTACTACGATTCATCCGACCCCGCTGTGCAAGGGGACCACCGGCACTACAGCCGGGACGGGCGAACGGGCGTGCTGACGCCTGCCACGGCCGATGGCGACGACTACTACGAGGCTTGCCGGTTGATCCGCAAGGACGGTTTCTGGCGAGTGGCGCAGGATCTGCGCCAGGAAGGGCTGAACGCGTTTCCCGCGGACTTCCTGGATGAACCAGGGGAAATCGACGTCTACTCAGGCTATGTGACCGCCGCGGTGACCGCTTATGAGCACGCCACGCATGATAGCGACCTGGCGCCCACAAACGCCTACGAGCAGGGTCCGCCGGCCCCGTTGACCCGGCCGGAAGCCATGCCCTCGCCCGTCATCTTTCCAGCTACCTCCACCGGCAATCGCATGGAAATGATAACCGGCGGCGTGACCGAGCAGCAATTGCGTTCGCGTGGTATCTACATCGACTACCTGGAAGACGGGCTGCGCGAAAAGATTCGCTGCCTGGAGATCGGTTCCAGCGCGGAAAGCTGTGGTGTCCCGAATGTCACCAGCGTGCTTGAAATCGTCCCCTTTTACGATGTGCAGCTGACCTGGCTGGCCCGTTGGACCGAACTTCCCGAGGGCAGCCCCATCGAAGTCAGCAACGATCCCATTGCCGACGATAACTCGCACAGCCGCGGCTACGCGGTCCGGTCCGGTTACGGTTTTTCGACCATCAATTCGGAGACCCATAAGGGCAACCTCGGCCTGACCGGTACGGACCCCATCGACGACCTGTACTTCTCTGAGATCAGTCATGCGTACCTGTATGCCGTGTCAGTGGGGGGCAGTGGTCAGTCATTGTCCAATATAACGATATCCGGCAACATCACCTCTTACCTGAATTCCGTCAAAGCGCAAGATGTCGTTATCACCGGTGATGGAGCTTCCTGCAATGTGGCGAACGCCTCGTACACGTGCACGCTCCATTACCCTGTCCCGAGCAATCCGCGCATCACGGTGAGCAACTACTTCAAGCCAAACCAGGGCATGCTTGCCATCAGTCCAGTGCTTCAGGTCAATGGAACAGAACACGGCAGCTGCGACTCGGCCGACCAGACCTGGACTCGTTTCAACCTGCCCAAGACAACCACCAGCGGGGCTCATATCGACCTCAAGCCAGACTCGTGCTGATCGCCTGACGACACAGAAGCCAGTCTCTCCTACCAAGTAGCTTCTGTTACAATTGCCGCCTCTTCGGAGGCGGCTTTTCTTTGGGAACGCACAAGACATGAGAACCCGGTTTGCACCCAGCCCGACGGGCTTCCTGCACGTGGGCGGCGCGCGCACCGCGCTGTTCTGTTACCTGCAGTCGCGCCACGAGCAGGGCGTATTCATCCTGCGCATCGAGGACACCGACCTGGAGCGCTCCACGCCCGAATCGGTGCAGGCCATCCTGAACGGCATGGAATGGCTCGGCCTCGATTACGATGAAGGACCCTTTTACCAGACTCAACGGTTCGACCGTTATGCCGAAGTCGTGAAGGGCTTGCTCGAAGAAGGCAAGGCCTACCCCTGCTACTGCAGCAAGGAGCGCATCGAGGCATTGCGCGAAGAGCAGATGAAGCAGGGCCTCAAGCCCCGCTACGACGGCCATTGCCGCGACGGCGCCGAACCGGTGCCGGGCGTGAAGCCGGTGGTGCGCTTCAGCAACCCACAAGACGGCGACGTGTCGTGGGAAGACCTGGTGCGGGGCCGCATCAGCATTTCCAACAGCGAACTGGACGACCTGGTGATCGCTCGGCCGGACGG
>JAPHSB010000360.1 GCA_026193295.1 Lysobacterales bacterium | reverse complement strand
CGACGACTACCCGGCCGGATTGCTTGTCCAGCGAGGCCGTCGGCTCGTCGGCCATGACGATGGCCGGTTCCGACACCAGCGCCCGTGCGATCGCCACGCGTTGTCGCTGGCCGCCGGACAGTTGTTCCGGCTTGTGCTGCATCCGGTCGCCGAGGCCAACGGCTTCCAGCATTTCCCTTGCACGCTGCTGATGAGTCGAACGCGGGAACTTGCCGCTGGCCCGAACGCCCAGTTCCACGTTTTGCAGTGAGGACAACGCGCCGAGCAGGTTGTGCTGCTGGAAGATGAATCCGATTTGACGACGTACGCCTTCCAGCGTGGCCGGCCGGGCCTTGCGCAACTCCTTGCCCAAAATCTCCACGCTTCCTTCCTGCGCGGAGCGCAGCGCGCCGACCAGGGTCAGCAGGGTCGTTTTGCCGGATCCGGACGGGCCCGTCACGATGACGATCTCACCGGCCTGGATTTCGACAGCAACATCGAACAGGATCTGCTTTTTCAGCTCACCCTTGCCGTAGGAGTGGTTCAGCCCGTGAACTT
Source organism: Lysobacterales bacterium (assembly GCA_026193295.1). Taxonomy (GTDB): domain Bacteria; phylum Pseudomonadota; class Gammaproteobacteria; order Xanthomonadales; family SZUA-36; genus CALKKN01. Next base: position 2,091 of record JAPHSB010000360.1, on the reverse strand, counting down.
TGATGGGCGGCGACGCGGACATCAGAACACCTCCGCCGGATCGAGCCGCCGTACTTTGCGCACAGCCAACAGGGCTGAGATCGCGCACATGATCAGGGTCATCAGGAAGACGGTGACGGCCCTTTCCTGGGTGATGTACAGGGGCAGGTTGGTGGCGGCCGCGGCCTTGGCGTAGAGCCACCAGACGATGGCAACGCCGGGCAGGTAGCCGAGTACTGCCAGGATGGCGGCTTGCTGCAGCACGATGCCGGAGACGAAGCGGTTTTTGTAGCCGATGGCGCGCAGCGTGGCGTATTCGTTCAGGTGCTCGGACACGTCGGCGAACAGGATCTGGTACACGATGATCGCGCCCACCACGAACCCCATGATGGCGCCAAAGGCGAAGATATAGCCGATCGGCGTGGCTGAGTTCCAGTAGTCCTTCTCGCGCTGAACGAACTGTTGCTTGGTCAGCACCAGCACGTCATCGGGAAGATATTCCGCCATCGCGTCCCGTACTTGCCCGGCGTCCCGGCCCTCTTTGAGGCGGATCAGGCCCAGCTGGATTTCATTGCGCGGCCGCTGCGGGAAAAGCCGCAGCCAGTTGTCGTCGCTGGTGATGACGGTGCCGTCGATGCCGAACGAAGTGCCCATTTCAAACAGGCCGACGACCACGATTTCACGATCGTTGATTTCGGTGACCACAGGCTTGCCGGAATCGAGGGTGGCTGCCACCGGGCCGAATTCCGGCCGCGAAGCGCGGTCGAACAGAACCACGTCCTGGCGCCGCAGCAGGCCGCGAATCTCGTCGAAGCCCTCGGTGCCCAGCAACGGATGGTCAGGATGGAATCCGATCGTGTTGATACTGCGCCGGTCGTTGTTCCAGGGGTTCTTCCAGACGGATGGAAAAATGTAGACCGGTGTTACTTCCTCGACGGCGTCGAAACCCAGGGTCTGGTAGAGGCGGCGTATGGAGAACGGCTGGGGCCGGACAATGAACACGCTGTCGGGGCTGAACAGGGCGATGTCGTAATTGAGGCGCTCATGGAAACGCACTGCGCTTTCGAACAGCGCGGAGCGAAACCCGAGTTGCATCATGATCAGCAACACGGCGAAAGCGATGCCGGAGAGGGCGACGACCAGCCGCAGCGGCTTGTGCTTGAGCTGAAGCCAGCCGAGCACCATCAGGGCTGAAACACCACGTCGACCTGCAAGTTCGTCAATCCTGCCGCCGGGGTGGAGTCGTCCAGGCTGATCGTGACCTCGATGATGCGGGCATCCTTACGCGCCGCCGGGTCGGTGCCGATCTCATCCTGCTTCTGCACTTTCTGACTGATGCTGCTCACGCTGCCGCTTAGCTCCCGCTCAAGGGCAGGGCTGCTGATGGTCGCGCGCTGACCGATGCGAACGTGCCGGATATCGGTTTCATACACTTCGGCAATCGCCTGCATGCGGTCGACGCGGCCCAGCTCCAGGATGCCGCCCTCGCTGATCAGTTCGCCCGGCTGGACGGTGATCTCGAGCACCCGCCCGGCAAATGGCGACCGGATATAGGAACGCTGCGCTTCAGCCTGCACCCGCTCGAGGTGCGCGCGAGCCACCTCCACGCCGGTTTCAGCCAGCCGGATGGCAGTGGTAGCGCTGGCGCAAGAGGCTTTGCGAGCTTCCGCTTCGCCTCTCGCGCTTTCGGCTTCTTCTTCACCGGCGACGCCCTGGGCCTGCAGGCGGGCGCGGCGCTCGGCCTCCCGGGCGGCCACATCTGCTCGAACGCAGGCTTCGGTAGCCCTGCTGCGGCTCGCTTCCACTTCCCGCATCGCCAGGGTCAGGCCTGCTTCGGCTTCCGCCGCCTGTGCGTTCTTAACCGCCGCCGTATCCGTTACGGCCAGCAACTGACCCTGTGCGACATCGTCGCCTTCGGCCACGTGCAATTCGGCCAACAAGCCACCCAGGATGGCCTCGGGTGTCGATGACGCAGAAACCCTGACAATACCGTTTTCGGGCTCCAGCCGGCCGAGGGCGGAGACCGCCTGGCGTTCCTGGGCCAGCCCCGGTGTTGCCGCGAGCAGTGCAAGAAGGCAAAAAGTACGTCTGCGGATCATCCAGCGACTCCCT
>JAPHSB010000303.1 GCA_026193295.1 Lysobacterales bacterium | reverse complement strand
GGCCAGGTTGCGCGCCTGGTCCTGTTCCTTGTCCGGCGAAAAATGCTCCCAGAAATTGGTCACGCAGTACGCGCCGTAGGCGTCCGCGAAGGCCGCGTGCAGGCTGGCCTCATCGTCCAAATCGGCCTGCACCACCTCGGCGCCGAGCTCGGCCAGCTCCCGGGCTTTGTCGGAATCCGGGTTGCGGGTCAGGGCTCGCACGGCGAACTCCCCTTCGGTGTTCTCCAGGATGGCTCGAGCCAGGCCGCCACCCTGTGCGCCGGTGGCGCCGACGACTGCGATGATTTTCTGTTCACTCATGATGCGCTCCGAATGGGTTCGATCGGGGGTGTCAGCATATTCCGATCAGAACAACGGTTCCACCGGCACCGCTGCCGGCGGTTGGATTGCGAGGTAAGGAATATTGCGTGGTCAGTCAAGGCAGGTCCTGCAGCATCCGGGCTGCCGACTGGCCGATGTCGTTGTCGGCATCCATCTCAACGGCGGTGGTCAGCGCTACGCGGGCGTCGTCGATTCGCCCGACCTGGCTGCTGACATAGCCGAGCGTGAGCCAGATACGCTGGTAACTCGAATCCAGCGCAATGCCTTCGTTCAACCGCTGCAGCGCTTCTTGCGACCGGCCCAGGTAATGCAGCGTCAGCCCGAGATTGTTGTAAAGGTTGACATCCCGGTACCCCGAGGACACGAGCCGCTGGTACATGTCGCCCGCCTGGACATAGTCACCGTTGACGAACAGTTCGTCGGCTCGCTGCAGCGTCTGTTCGGGGTTCTGTACCGCGACCTGGCCCGGAAAGGTCGACATCAGCTGCTCCAGGTCGTCCGGCCCGGTGCTGTCCGGCCAGGCCATCTGGGTGTGCGGTACCGTCGCCGTGGCGGCGCCAGAGTCGTTCGTCTGGCTGATGTAGTAATGGCGGGTAAAGCCGAACACGGTCAACCCGAAGGCGACCTGGAATACCACCATCAAACTCCAAAATCGAGCACTGCGCATCATGTCGTCCCTCAGCGTGAACTGTCTGGCAGGGCGTTCCAGTTGATGATGGCGTTCCACACCAACCGGAAATCGCCCCGGTTCATATCCCGGTGAATGCCGTTGAAATTATAGCTGACGATGTGCCCCTGGCCGGTCGGCGTATCCAGCACCGCCGGCTTGCCGGCCAGTTCGCCCGCACCGCGCATGCCACCGCTCACGACCATCGCGCCGTCGCCGCCCCAACTCAACACGACGTGCCGCTCGTCGACCGGGCCGGTCAGGCAGGAGGTGCAGTAGGCCATGGTCAGCCAGCGCCGCGGCGTGTCGTACACGGGCAGATTGGTGCGGAACACCGCGGTCTCCGCGCCATAGCCGTAGGCAATGGGGTGGCTGGGCTGCCGGAACGTCACGCGCAACTCGGCGCCCGGGGTAAACACATTGGGCGCGTCCGCGCGCGGCACGCTGCGCACCAGCCCGCCTTCCAGCGCCAGCGCGGTGCCGGAGCCGAGGGTCAGCAGCACGCCACCGGTCTCGACAAACTGCTGCAGATTGGCCAGCCCTGCATAACCCGGACCACCCGTGATGTCGTCGGACGCGACCGGTTGGCCGAGGCTCGGAAACTCCGGTGAGGCGCGAAACGGCATGGGCCCGTCGGTCGCCGGGATGCCGCTGATCTGGCCGGACAGCTGCAGGCGGGAGAAGGGGCCGTAGATGATCACGTCCACCTGGTCTTCCAGCTCCCCGGCGCGCAGGTCTTCATCGCGCAGGTAGGTGTAGGGAATACCCTGGTGATCGAAGATGAGGCGGATCCAGCCCATCATGTCGGTATCGGCCCATGGCACCCATAGCCCGACCCGCGGGACCGGCGCGGCATGGTGAGCAACCTCCGGTACGGCCCGAGTGGACTGGAAATCCAGCGCCAACTCGGCGGCCACGGCGCCGATGGCCGCGTTCAGTTCGCCGGCCGACTGCTCCCCGCCGGCCGTGATGATCCAGGAGCCGGGCGGGTAGTCGACCTTGCCCTGGCTGAAGACCGCTTCAGCGATGTGCACCGTGAACGCGGCCAGCCGGAAACGGGCGGCCAGCAGGGATTCCTGGCCCCGGTCGCGCAACAGGTAGACGGGGCCGTTACCCTGCACCTTGCCGCTGGCAGTCGCGTCTTCCTCGAGCAGCTCACTCGGCGCTGACTTGATACGCTCGTCCTCGACGCGCACGGCTTCGACATCGAAACCCACGGGGTAGGCCCAGGACACGTCGTCGTAGGGCAGTTGCTCATAGTCAGTAGGGAAGCGCTGCGGTTCGAGCACGTCGAGGGCAAAGTTGCGATAGGGCTGATCCAGCCTGACGATGTAATCCCCTCGTTCGAACTCGCCCTCTTCCAGCGACACATCGGCGGACAGACGCCCCACCTCGATACGCTGATCGCGCAGGCGGTTGATCATCTGGGCCACCCTCAGGCGGTCCGGCTGTTCGGCCCGCACCAGGTAGGCCCACGGCCTTTCCTGCACGCCCTTCTGCCAGGAGTTGTAACCGGTCTGGTAGAAGTCCCGCAGCAGCTCGTCGGCGTGCCGGGCCGACCAGTCGAGGATCGCCAGGGCACCCGTCTGCTGGTAGTTCACGTTGTCCCTCATTGACCAGCGGAACACCGGATCCGGCGGCCAGGGCCGGTACCACTCGCGGGTCAGGCTGTTGGCGTCGGCATGGCGGGTGACGGTTTCCGCGGTGGCGTTGCCGAAGGTCTCGTAGCCGCGCCCGATGGC
>JAPHSB010000078.1 GCA_026193295.1 Lysobacterales bacterium | reverse complement strand
GGCGCCGGTGGCGCCCAGCGGGTGGCCCATGGCGATGGCGCCGCCGTTCACGTTGATCTTGTCATGCGGAATCTCCAGCAATTTCATGTACAGCAGCACGACCGAGGCGAAGGCTTCGTTCAGTTCCCACAAGTCGATGTCCGCGGTGCTCATGCCGGCCCGCTTCAGTGCCTTGAGGGAGGCCGGAGCAGGCCCGGTCAGCATGATGGTGGGCTCGGAGCCGATCGAAGCGAAGGCCCGGATACGGGCGCGGGGTTTCAGGCCCATCTTCTCACCGGCTTCCTTGCTGCCGACCAGCACGGCCGCGGCGCCATCGACGATGCCGCTCGAGTTGCCGGCGGTGTGCACGTGGTTGATCGCCTCAACCTGTGGGTATTTCAGCAGTGCCACGTCATCGAAGCCGGCCTGGTCGCCCATCATGACGAAAGCGGGATTCAGGCTGCCGAGGCTTTCCATGGTGGCGTCGGCGCGCACCGTCTCGTCGTGGTCGAGCACCACGTCGCCGACGTGATTGCGGATCGGCAGAACCGAGCCGTTGAAGTGACCGTTCGTCCAGGCCTCGGCTGCGCGTTTCTGGCTGGCCAGGGCGTAGCTGTCGACGTCCTCACGGCTGAAACCGTGCAGCGTGGCGATCAGGTCGGCGCCGATGCCCTGGGGTGCGAAATGGCTCTTGTAAGCAGTCTGCGGGTCGATGGCCATGGCGCCGCCGTCGGACCCCATCGGCAGTCGGGACATGCACTCGACGCCACCGCCGACGGCCGCGTCGGACTGTCCGGACATGACCTGTGCCGCCGCGGTGTTGACCGCCTCCAGCCCCGAGGCGCAGAAGCGATTAAGCTGCTTGCCGGGGACGGACTCTGCGTAATCCGCCATGATCGCGGCCACGCGGGCGATGTTCGCGCCCTGTTCACCCACGGGAGTGACGCAGCCCAGGATGACGTCGTCCAGCAGCGAGGTATCCAGGTCGTTGCGATCCCGCAGGGCCCGCAGCACCTGGCTGGTCAGGTTCATCGGGGTGATCGAATTGAGGCTGCCGCCCTGTTTCCCGCGGCCGCGCGGTGACCTTACGTGGTCATAGATGTAAGCGTCGGTCATTGCCGTTCCTCTCTGTTCAAGGTGTCTGGTTTGCGTATTTGCGTGGTGGGCGCGCTCAACAGGCGCACCATGTTGCGTTTGAAATCTGTATAGGCTGCCGCGAGATCGAAGTCCGGGCTGACCAGCCACTGGCTGTTGATCCCGATCAGGCCACCATAGTACTGCTCGGCGATCCGCTGCGGATTGATCTCCGGCAGGATCTCTCCACTCTTTTGTCCGCCCCGGACCCAGGCTGCCACCGATTCCCGCTGAATCTGCATGAACTCGGCGACATTGGGCTTGAACTCCGATGATGGATCTAGCGCCGCCCCCCACAGGATGTTTTGGGCGCGGATGTATTCGGGGTGGCGCAGCACGTGCGCCAGGTGGGCGTCGATGGCGGCGCCGATCGCCGCGATGCCGGTGCGGTCATCGAGCGCAGTATGCAGGTCCGCGGTCCAGTTGGCCGTGATGCGCTTCAGCACGGCCCGGAACAGGCCGGCCTTCGAGCCGAAATGGTGGGAGACCAGTCCGCGGCTGTAGCCAGCTTTATCGCCGATGGCGACCAACGTCGTACCCTGGATGCCGACCGTGTTCAGCAGCTCGATCGCCGTCTCGATCATGCCCGCCTCGGCGCGCGCTGTGCGCTCCGCCTGGGTCAGCGATTGGTCGGTATTTCTGGTAGCCGGGAAGGGCTGGGGCATGTTCGGAAATAAACTTGTTAGTGACAAGCAAGTTTATCACTTATGCCACTGAAGTCAATTACGAGGTAGCCGCAACCCTTGAGAATTACATGTATGAAGGTGCCGCGTGCCGCCATAAGCATACGGGCCCCGAAGGGCCCGTTGCCAAAACTGCTGAAACATTTCCGCGTCTCAACCTCGCGGATAGAACCTCATTTGAATCAAGCGGGTGCCGTTGTTATAGATCTCCCAGAAGTAGTCCTCGAAGATGTCGTTGAAAACAGACAACTCGACCGCTTCATCAAGGCATGCGCCCTCCTCAACCTCGCAGTAGTAGACGTCGAAGATGTCGGTGGTCTTGATGAAGCTGCTCTTACCTGTCTTTCGGTCGAGTGCAATGGTGCCGGACCAGAACCAAAGATTCTGGTTCAGGTCGAATGCATAGCCGGTGATCTCGGCACAGCCGCCGGGTTTGCCGAGCACGCGCACATAGAGGTCGAGCAGGATATAGCGATCGCCGTCATCGGAAACCGGTACCTGAATCTCGGCGCTGCCATCGGTGGCGTCGCGATCGATGATTTCGAATCCACCTGTAGTGGTCGGCGTAAACTTGATTCGGGCACCGCCAGACGGCTCTAAGTCGGTGAAGGTTGCGTCTTCATCATCGATGAACCACGTCTGATTCCCGCTGTCGTCGGTGCACGTGGCTTCTGACGGTCCGGTGGCGGTGCGGAGCGGAATAAACACTGCTGCGCCGCCTGATGAGGCGCCTCCTTCCGGCAACGCCCCCTTTGTGGTGCCGATCAGATTGACGTTGTAGTGCTTGCCGCTTGGGCCGCCATTCCCAGTCCTATCTTTAGCCGCTGTGGCGTTAAGGCTGAAGAACGCTGACATGACAAAGCAAAGCGAATAAAGCATAAACCGCTTCATGGCTAATCTCCTCGATTTAGTGACTGCCCCTGTGCGGTTTGCTCCTGGTAGAGCGCCCCTCAATACGCGAGACGCAAAACCGGCTGAAAGCTGCATTTCGGCCGGTCGGCGATTCTTAACCATACGCCTTCGGAGCGTGGATCTCAAATCGCAAGAAGATAAATACGATTGAGAATCAATCAGTTAAGCGCGAGGTCACCCAGCAGGGCCTGGCGGGTCGGCTCATTCAGGCGCACGCTGTAGCGGTACAGGTCGTGCTCGACGCCGAACGCGAGCGTTCCGCCTTCGGCCAGCGCCTGCTTCATTGCCTCGGTCAGCTCAAAACGCATGAAGTGCACGGCCGAGGTCTTTTCATCGGTGGAGCGCTCGAGGTCCTCATTCGCAATGGCATAGACTTTTTCGAGGTCATCCACCTGCAGCCATACGTGATTCTCGATGCCGGTCAGCTCCGCCAGCCGCCGGCGGCGTTCGGCCACGTCGGTGAACTCGAACATGGCGGTGCACTTGAGGTTGCTGCCGTCCGGGATCAGCGGGTTGTAGGCATCCAGTTCTTCCTGGATCGCCTCGGCCTCGAAGATCCGCTCGATGCGCAGCATTTCCTGCACCTGGTACTGCACGGTGAGGCGGTCCTCGAAGTACAGCGACAGGTTGGGGCCGATATTAACGCGGCGATTTTTCTT
>JAPHSB010000497.1 GCA_026193295.1 Lysobacterales bacterium | reverse complement strand
TTCCTTGATCAGCAAGCGCCCAGATTGGTCCGGATGCCAGATGTAGTACTGCACGTCCAGCGATATCTCCGCTGCCCGGGCCAGGGCCACCCGGGCGGCGAGCGCCTCGATGCCCTGGCCCAGCGGATAGGCGCCACTTTGCCCCGCATGGTCTGCCGCCCGGGCGTCGAAAGCCCGGGCCAGACGGGTACCGTCGGCGTCCAGTTTCATGCTTTGTTCGCGCGGGTAGTTCTCTGGCAGGCTCGCGCAGCCGGCGAGCAGAAGAACACATAGCAGCGCCAGCGCGGCCATGACCAGATTCGAAGACTTGCGCATGTCATCCATGCAATGGGACTGTGATATTTCGATTGCCGCCAATCTGGGCCTACCTTCGCTGCCAAGGCAAGATGATGCCCGGGACTGGCAAATACGGCAAGGAAACCTCGCCCACGTTGCTGTCAGGTGTCAGCGGGAAGCCGCTCCAGCGCGTGCTTTGACCCCTTCCTGCATCCCGTAATCTCCGGCGCCACGACTAGAAAATTTACCAGTTATGCGTATGCCTTATCGGTCCTAACCTGTAACGGCTGGGCGTGCCGTTGGTGCGAGTTCGCCTGTGCGTGGAGAAGCGGTCCTTTCCCCTGGCCCCGCCGTGAAACGAGTAAGAGAAACTGGAAACCTGCAATGAAACCAAAATCCCTGTTCGGTTGTTTCGCACTGGCTACGGCCACGTTGCTCACCGCAAACGCCAGCGCCGGCGAGGGCGGCATGGCTTCGATCAACTGCGCCTCCACCCCAGGTGAACGCCAGCACTGCGCCGCCAATACGTCCGCCGGCGTGTTGATGGCGCGCTCGCTCGGCGAAGGCGCCTGCCTGCTGGGCAAGACCTGGGGCTATGACGACGCCGGCGTGTGGGTGCTGGATGGCTGCAGCGCCGAGTTCATCGTGGCCGGCGTGCCCGGCGCGGCGCCCGAGCTTGCCGCAGACAGCGCGGCGGCCTCCGCGACGCTCGCACCGGTCGTGGCAACGGCCGAACCGATGGCCGCGGAGGAGCCTGCCGTGGCCGCGGCCCGGGAACCCGAGCCCTCGAATGAAACCTGGGGCTTTCTCGACCCCGGCAAAGGCTTCCTGCTCGGCAAGGGCGAGTTCGGTGAAGCATCGCTCAGCGGCTACGGCCTGGTGCGTTACCTGAACCAGCGAGACGACGATGGTGTGTTCACCGACCACCTCGGCCGCGAACGGCCGGTGGACGGCCGCCAGGATATCTACTCGCACCGCGTGCTGGTGTGGCTGAACGGATGGTTGGCTTCGCCGAAACTTCGTTACACCATCGCCTGGTGGACGGTCACCGCCACCGACCAGGACGCCCTGTTCGCCAACATCGGCTACCAGTTCAACCCGCATTTCAACCTGTATGCCGGCATCTTCGGCAATCCCGGCTCGCGCTCGATGCAGGGGTCACATCCCTACTGGCTGGGTAATGACCGGGTGATGGCCGACGAGTTCTTCCGACCGTTCTTCACCCAGGGCATCTTCGCGAACGGCCTTATCGTGCCGGGCCTCTACTACAGCGCTTCCATGGGCAACAGCTCGAGCACCCTGGGCAACACCGCGGCGCAACTCGACCGCGACTTCACCTACGGCGGATCGGTCTGGTGGATGCCGACCACGAAGGAATTCGGGCCGCGTGGCGCTTACGGCGACTGGGAGATGCATGACGAGTTGGCGACCCGCTTCGGCATCTCGGCGGTGTACAGCCCCGAGGAGCGGTACTCGCCGATCGGTTCGGCGCCCGGCAACACGGCCCTGAAGCTGGCCGACAGCGTCAACCTGATGGAAACCGGCGCCCTCGTGCCCGGCGTCACCGTGACCAATGCCGACTACCGCATCCTCGCGCTCGATGCCGGCATGAAATACAAGGGCATCTTCCTGCAGTTCGAGTACTACCAGCGCTGGCTGGACAGCTTCAAGGCCGACGGCGTGCTGCCGATGGGCGAAATCAAGGACAACGGCTGGTACCTGCAGGCCGCGTTTTACCCGATACCGCGCACGCTCGAAGTCTACGGCGCGACCTCGCAGATCTATGGTGACAGCGAATGGGGCTTCGGCGACAGCTCGGAATACATCCTGGGCCTGAACTACTACCCCTTCGATACGCGCAACCACCGGCTCAACCTGCAGTACATCGATGTCGACAAATCGCCCGTCAGCAGCACCTTCGGTTACTACGTGGGCGGCCAGGAAGGCAGCACGGTGGCCGCGGCGTTTTCGATCTTTTTCTGATGAGCGCCCGGACCCTATGCATGTTGTGGTTGCTGGCGGCGGCCTGGGC
>JAPHSB010000297.1 GCA_026193295.1 Lysobacterales bacterium | reverse complement strand
AGCATGTTTCAAAGATACACCAGGGTTGGTTTCACCACCATGAAGACTGCCCGGGCCGCTTAGAGAATATAGCGGCTGAGGTCTTCGTTGCCGGAAAGTTCTTCCAGGTGCTCGTCAACGTAGGCTCCGTCAACGATAAAAGAGTCACCGGAGCGGTCCGGCGCCTCGAACGATATGGTTTCGAGCAGCCGTTCCAGTACCGTGTGAAGTCTTCGGGCGCCGATGTTTTCGGTGGATTCGTTGACCTTCCAGGAAATTTCCGCGATGCGACGGACCCCGTCCTCGCTGAAACTGAGGTTGACGCCCTCGGTCAGCATCAGCGCTGAATATTGTTCGGTCAGGGACGCCTGGGGTTCGGTCAGGATCCTGGTGAAGTCTTCCACTTCCAGTGCGCGCAACTCGACGCGGATCGGAAGGCGGCCCTGGAGTTCCGGGATCAGGTCCGAGGGCCTGGAAAGATGGAACGCACCGGAAGCAATGAACAGGATGTGGTCGGTTTTAACCATGCCGTAGCGGGTAGAAACCGTGCAACCCTCGACCAGCGGCAGCAAGTCCCGCTGCACGCCCTCGCGGGAGACATCGGCGCCGGCGTATTCCGAGCGCCGCGCAACTTTGTCCAGTTCGTCGATGAAGACGATGCCGTTTTGCTCGGCATTCTCCAGCGCCTGCTGCTTGATCTCCTCGTCGTTGACCATCCGGCCGGCTTCTTCTTCGACCAGCAGTGGAAACGCGTCCCGGATTTTCATCTTGCGCTTCTGCGTTTTCTGTCCGCCCAGGTTCTGGAACATGCCCTGCAACTGGCTGGCCATCTCCTCCATGCCGGGCGGCGTCACGATCTCGACCCCGGCTTGCGCAGACACGTCAAACTCTATTTCCTTGTCATCCAGTTCCCCATGCACCAGCTTGTAACGCATTTTCTGCCGGGTGCTACTGTCGCCGGGCTCTTGCGGGTCGGGTTCATTGGCAAACCCGATCCCCTGCGCGGCATGAGGCTGCGGGAGCAGTATGCTGACGATACGGTCGTAGGCGGCGTCTTCCGCCAGTGAGCGCACCCTGGACATCGCCTGTTCACGGGTCATTTTCACCGATGTATCGACCATGTCGCGGATGATCGACTCTACATCCTTGCCCACGTAACCGACCTCGGTAAACTTGGTCGCTTCCACCTTGATGAACGGTGCATTGGCCAGGTTAGCCAGTCGCCGGGCAATCTCGGTTTTACCCACACCGGTCGGGCCGATCATTAGGATGTTCTTTGGCGTAATTTCGGCACGCAGGCTCTCGTCTACCTGCATCCGCCGCCAGCGGTTGCGCAGTGCGATCGCCACGGCGCGCTTGGCGTCGGATTGGCCGATGATGTGCTTGTCCAGTTCCTGGACGATTTCACGGGGAGTCATTTGAGACATAAGGGGATTTATCCTGGGTCAATTTGCGGGCGTGGCCCGCTCCTGAGGAATGTCGAGCTTTTCGATCGTCAGGTTGGAATTGGTGTAGATGCAAATATCAGCGGCGATTCCCAGCGCCTGGCGGGTTATCTCCTCGGCATCGAGATCGGTATTGTTCATCAGGGCCATGGCGGCCGCCTGTGCGAATGGGCCGCCGGAACCGATGGCAATCAGCCCGTGTTCCGGCTGGATGACGTCGCCGGTTCCGGAAATCAACAGTGAGTCATTTTCGTCGGCAATCGCCAGCAGGGCTTCGAGCCGGCGCAGGGCACGGTCCGTGCGCCAGTCTTTGGCCATCTCAACGGCCGCGCGCACCAGGTGGCCGGAATGTTTTTCCAGCTTGCCCTCAAACCGTTCAAACAGCGTGAAAGCATCTGCGGTGGCGCCGGCAAAACCGGCGATAACGCGATCCTTGTATAGCCTGCGCACTTTGCGCGCGTTGGCTTTCATAACCGTATTGCCGAGCGTGACCTGCCCGTCGCCACCCATGACAACGAGGTTGCCCCGGCGGACGGAACAAATGGTGGTGCCGCGATAGTTTTCCACTTTTGGCTCCTTGATGTGCATGCAGGGAAAGTGGGGATAGCGCCCGGATAATGCAAGCAGGGATGGCTAATCGTTGCGTATGCGGGTTACTGGGTCGGAATGCGCCTGGCTGTCCGGCAGTTTGAAGCAGAAACCCCTTCTGAAATTTAGCTTCCCTATCTGAATTTTCCCTATTTTGGGCTACCATATTGCCGGGCATCTTTTTCCGGTGCGTAGATAAAGAGGGAGAGAAAATGTCACTT
>JAPHSB010000031.1 GCA_026193295.1 Lysobacterales bacterium | reverse complement strand
TCACTTCGCCGGGCGGCAGGAACAGCGCCAGGCTCAACGCCGCGAACCGGCATTTCGGGCAGTCGCGGCACCAGCGGTCGCTGACCCTGGGGCCGTCGAGATGGAAATTGCGGTTGCAGCTGGAGAACACCGGATGAAAGGCTTCCATGCGGCTGAAGCGCTGCACGATGCCCAATTCGGAGAACGGCCGGAGCACTGAAAAGTACTCGATTCCCGAGCCAATCGCCGTGCTGATGATGGCCCTGAAACTGGCCTCGAACGCGGAGCTCTTGCTGTACTGGTGATTGATTTCGCGACCGTCTGCGGTCTTCAGCGTCGCTTCGTCGGCGGAGCGCTCATTGGCGAAAACAACTCGGCGGTAACCGTAAAGTACAGCAGCGCACAGCAGGATCGCCGAATTGATCGCCGTCACCGGCACATGCCCGTTCCAGGCCCCGGCCCGGTTCATCTCGGCCAGCTCCGGGGCCAGTTCGCGGCGGATTTGCAGCAATGGCAGTCCCGCAGCATGCACGGTGTCACGGATCAGAGACGAATCACCCACGCAAGCCGGCCTGATCGCCACACCCGCCTCCCGCAGCATGTGGAGACCGACCAGGCTGTCCTTGCCGCCACCCATGGCGACCAGGGCGCGGTCGGGCAGAACCAGTGGATTGACTTTAGCCGGCATGGGGGCTGCCTGCCCAACCCTGGAGAAGCGGACGCGCGCAGCGACGTCGAGGTCGTTCATGTAGCCAAATTCCGCCAGGCCGTGGATATAGAGTCCGGCCAGGAAGTCGGCCAGTCCGACCAGACCGCACTCCGGCAGGGATATGGCTGGGCTGAGCCCCGCCTTGTAATAACTGACGCCGGCGATACCGTGCAGGAGCTTCAGCGCGCGTCCGAACGCTTTCTGCAGGGCGGGCTCGGAAGGCCACGGCGCATCCGCAAATATGATGCGCTCCACCAGTTCAGGCCCATTATCGAAGCGATACGCCAGCCGCGCGACTCCGCTGGCGGGATCGTAAGTCGCTTGCGTCAGGAAAAAAGTGCCGGCGCCCCGTGGATCGGGAAATACGCTGCTCCCATTGCGCTCTTCGCGCGTGATCACCCGGGCAGCCCTCCCGACGAGTTCCCGGATTGGATCTGCTCCCAGCTCACGCCAAAAACCCCCTCGGACTTTTCGGGTATCAGCGCCGCATGGGCCGCCCGCAACAAGGGTTGGTGATCTCCGGCCAGCACCAGCAGACTGAGGCACATATCGTTAGCGGACTGCGACACCATCAGCAGGGGCCTTTCCTCGAAGTGACGCATGGCCGCCTGCAGGCGCGAGAGCGCCGTGCGCGCTCCGCGCCCGACCAGGTTAACGCAGACGCAGTCGTCAAAGCGCTCCACCGTGCAAAGCGCGGCGAGGTCCGACGCCAGACCGTCGAGCTCCGCCCGGTCCAGGTGGTTGGCGTGCCTGTTGATGGCAACCGTGGTCGTCGTCTCCGACGTGGCCACCAGGTCCACTGAAACGCCACGCCGGCGAAACACGTCGAACACACCCGCAAGGAAACCTACCTGGCGGCGCGCATCCAGGTTTTGCAGCAGCATGACCGCCATGCCCTCCTGGCAGGTAACCGTCTTGATGCCGCTGCCAGAAGTGGCCGCATCACCGATTCGCGTGCCGCCCAATGTGGGGCGATTCACGTCCCGAATACACAACGGGGTCCGCGTTTCCGCGGCGGCGCGGATGCAGCTCGGGTGCACTACCCGGGCGCCGCTCGCCGCCATCTCAAGCGCTTCTGCGTACTCCACTTCGGCCAGTAGCCGCGCTGTCGGGATCAGCCGGGGATCGGCGCTGAACAGGCCAGGAACATCGGTCCAGATTTCCAGGCTGAAAGCCTGCAAGCGCCCTGCCAGCAGAGCAGCCGACGTGTCGGAGCCGCCTCGGCCGAGTAAAGCGGTGCGGCCGTCCGGGCCGCGCGCGATGAACCCTTGTGTGACCAACACGGGGCCCAGCCCGTCCCAGAGCGATTCCAGCGCCGCATCGCCCCCCGCCGCGCAACTGGCCGAGAGCCACTGACGTGACGGTGACAGCTCTCGTTCGGGTGCCGCCGCCAATGCTTCGCGCGCATCCACCCACGTAGCGTCGAAGCCTTGCTGCCGCAGAAACAGGGTGCCGATCTGGGTGCTCATCCACTCACCCGCCGCCAGCAGGCCGGCGCGGGATGGTGGCCCGGTTTCGCGGCGCAGGTCATCGAGGCACTCATGCAGCAAGGTCGTGGCGCGCGCCAACCAATGCCGCTCATCGATACCGAGCTCCCCACCGAGTGTCCGGTGCCGGTCGAGCAGGTCCTGCACCATGGAATCGGAATCGGGGTCATCGGCCAACGCCGAAAGCAGATTGGTCACGCCGGCGACGGCTGAGCACACCAGCAGAACCTTGCGGCCCTCCGCCTGGCGCACACGGACCAATGAAGCAATGGTCTCCCATTGCGGCCGGCCAGCGACACTGGTGCCACCGAATTTCATTACGATCCAATTTGACTGCATTGTGCGCCCCGGCGCTCGCCTCGATGACCGGTGAACGCACGTTAACCGATGCAATGGGTGCTGTACAGCGGCAGCCGGACCTGGCCCTTGCATTGTCCGCAGGTTGCCCGCTGATTGCCCCAATTGAGGAGCCTCGCTTTGCTCGACTTGCCCAACCAGGGTCAAGCCGGGAGCGAACGAATGGCGGTTTGCCCGCAGGGCAAGAAGCCTTGAGCTAACGATGGC
>JAPHSB010000454.1 GCA_026193295.1 Lysobacterales bacterium | reverse complement strand
CAGATCGGGCTGTTCAAGGCGTGGCTGGCCAAGGCCGGGCCCGGCAAGGAGCAGGCCCGCGACCTGGATTACATGCTGAGCGTGGGCGAACTGTTTTGCCTGGTGGTCTACGGTCACCTGATCCTGGAAAAGGCGCAGATGGAAGGCACCGACCCGGATCTGCTGAACCAGGTTTTCGACGTGTTTGTCCGGGATTTCTCGATCTACGCCACCACCTTGCACGGCAAGCCCGGCAATACCGCCGAGCAGCAGGCCCTGATACTGCAACTCGTAAAGGCCCCGGTGGCCGATCCGCAGCAGTTTGACAGCGTCTGGCGCGAGCGGGTCTACAGCCTCAACGGCCAGTATCAGTTGGCGGACTGACGGGTTCGCCTTGCCAGGGTGGCTCCGGCGCGATCCTGGCTTTTATCGGAGTCGCTATACCCGGAAGAATTTGGGCGGAACGGGTTACAATAAGCCATGCATGCAATCATCCTCGCCGCTGGACGTGGCAAGCGACTGGCGGGGCACAATCCGGATGGTCACCCCAAGTGCCTGATGGAGTTTGGCGGCCGTAGCCTGCTGGCCCGCCATCTCGATCTGCTCTACCGTTTCGGCGTGCGCAGCGCCGACCTGGTCGTCGGCTACGAAGCGGACCGCATCATCGAGCATGTCGCGACGCTGCGCTCCCGGCCGGACGTCGCCTACCATTTCAACCCGCGTTACGAGCAGGGCAGTGTGATCAGCCTGTGGGCGGCCGCTGACACCCTCAATTCCGGTGAGCCATCGCTGGTGATGGACGCCGACGTGTTGTACCACCCCGGTATCCTGCAGCGGTTGGTGGAGACAAAGGTCGAGAATTGCTACCTGCTGGATCGCGACTTCCTGCCCGGTGACGAGCCGGTCAAGATCGCGCTGCGCGATGGCGTGATGGTGGAGTTCCGCAAGCAACTGGCGCCGGATCTGCAGTACGATACGCTCGGCGAATCGGTGGGATTTTTCCGTTTCGGCCCTGACTGCGCGGCCGCCATTGCCAAACAGTGCGCCCGCTACGACGCCGAGGGGCTGGCCGACGCGCCCCACGAGGAGGCGCTGCGCGACCTGCTGCTGAGGCGGCCGGGCGACTTCGGCATCGAAGACGTCAGCGGCTTGCCGTGGATCGAGATCGATTTTCCCGAGGACGTGGTCCGCGCAACCGAAGAGGTACTGCCCGCGATTCGCGCCGATTATCCGGACTTTTGACGGCTGATCATGAACAGACTCCGTAAAACGACCCAGCTCAGGAACCTGCTGCATTCCGACCAGACCGAATTCATTCTCGAGGCACACAACGGACTGTCGGCCCGCATCGTCGAAGAGGCCGGCTTCAAAGGCATCTGGGGCTCCGGCCTGGCCCTGTCGGCGCAGCACGCGGTGCGCGACAACAACGAGCTGAGTTGGACCCAGGTGGTCAACATCCTGGAATTCATGTCGGACGCCACCAGCATTCCGATCCTGCTCGACGGCGACACCGGTTACGGCGATTTCAACAATATGCGGCGGCTGGTGCGCAAGCTCGAGCAGCGCGCCATCGGCGGCGTCTGCATCGAGGACAAGCTGTTCCCCAAAACCAACAGCTTCATCCAGGGCGAGCAACAGGAACTGGAAGACGTCGAGACCTTTTGCGGCAAGATCCAGGCTGGCAAGGACGCACAGCAGGACGAAGATTTCTGCATCGTGGCGCGGGTCGAAGCGCTGATCGCCGGCTGGGGGCTGGAGGAGGCGCTGCGACGAGGGGAAGCCTATCGGCGGGCCGGGGCCGACGCCATCCTGATCCACAGCAAGCAATCACGGCCGGACGAGATCCTGGCCTTCGCGCGCGAATGGGACAATCGCTGCCCACTGGTCATCGTGCCGACCAAGTACTACTCGACACCCACAGAGGTGTTCCGGGAGCACGGCATCGGCCTGGTGATCTGGGCCAATCACCTGGTGCGTTCGGCCATCGCGGCGATGCAGGCAACCGCGCGGACTATTTACGAAACGGAGTCGCTGGTCGAGGTCGAAGGCCGGGTGGCCACCGTGTCCGAGATTTTCCGGCTGCAGGGCGCCGATGAACTGCTCGAGGCCGAAAAGATTTATGCACGCAGCACGCGCCAGGAAGCCACCGCCATCATCCTCGCCGCCAGCCGCGGCCAGGGCATGGACGAACTGACCCGCGACCGCCCCAAGGTGATGATCCCGGTAGCGGGCAAGACCGTGCTGCGCCGCCTGGTCGACAAGTTCAAGGCCCAGGGCATCAACGACATCACCGTGGTCGGCGGCTACCGCAGCGAAGCGATTGACGCGCAGGGCGTCAAGCTGGTCGTCAACGAGGACTGGGAGAGCGGCAGTGAGCTGGCTTCGCTGAGCTGCGCCCTGGACGCGCTGTCCGACAATACCGTGTTGCTCTACGGTGACCTGCTGTTCCGTACCTACATCCTGAATAACCTGATGGACTGGGAGTCCGACCTGTTGGTGGTGGTGGATTCCTCGCCACTGGACCAGGCTCCCGGCAACAAGAATGACCTGGCGTACTGCACGGCAGCCGACGACCGCGCGATGTACCAGCAAAAGGTCAGCCTCGAGCGCATCAGCAGTGAAGCCGAGTGGCAAGGCCGTTCGCCCAATGGCCGCTGGATCGGCATGCTGCGCGCTCGCGGCGCGGGACGCCAGCACCTGCTCGATGCGCTTGGGCAGCTGCGCGGCGAGCCGGGCTTCGCAAGCATGAGCGTGCCCGACCTGGTCAACCGGCTGGTGGCGAACGGCCACGCGCCCCAGGTGCAATACATCAGCGGGCACTGGATGGACATCAACAACCTCGAGGATCTGCAGCGGGCCGGCGACTTCGCCCAGGGGCAGACCTGAACCCGCCAGGCGGTAAGGCATAGTCATGATACAAGCCAGCGACTTCATCGGACCGGCCAAGGCCCTGGGCTTCACCCGCTGGGCCGGCGTGCCCTGTTCCTTCCTGACACCGTTCATCAATAGCGTGATCGACGACCCGGACATGAGCTACCTGTCGGCGGCCAACGAGGGGGACGCCGTTGCGGCGGCCAGCGGTGCGGCCCTGGCCGGGAACCGGGCGGTCGCCATGATGCAGAATTCAGGGCTCGGCAACGCGGTGAGTCCGCTGAGCTCGCTGAACTGGGTGTTCCGCATACCGATTCTGCTGATCGTGACGCTGCGCGGCGAACCGGGATTGCAGGACGAACCGCAGCATGAGCTGATGGGGCAGATCACCGGCCGCATCCTGGATGAGCTGCAGATTCCCTGGGACTGGTTCCCGCGGGATGCCGAGTCGGTCGAGGGGGCCCTGATGGTGGCCAATTGGCACATGGATCGCAGCGGCCTGCCCTACGCCTTCATCATGAAAAAGGGTTCGGTCGACAAGACGGAACTGAAGTCGCACTGGCAGCCTGGCTCACAGCCGGCGCCTTTTGGCGAGGACGCTTTTCGCGCAGGCGAGCCGGAGCTGACCCGGCAGCAGGCGTTGACCGCGCTGGTCGAGCAGACTCCGGAGGAGGAAACCGTCGTGGTCGGTACCACGGGCTACACCGGCCGCGAGTTGTTCGCGATCGCCGACCGGCCCAACCAGCTCTACATGGTGGGATCCATGGGCTGTGCTTCGTCGTTTGGACTCGGCCTGTCGCTGGCACTGCCCGGCAAGCGCATCGTGGTGGCCGATGGCGATGGCGCCGCGCTGATGCGGATGGGCAACCTGGCCACGGCCGGCGCGTATGGCGGGAAGAATTTTCACCACCTCGTGCTGGACAATGGTGTGCATGAGTCCACCGGTGGCCAGTCGACTGTCAGCCGCGCGATCAGTTTTGCCGGCGTCGCCCGGGCCTGTGGCTACCGCCAGGCCGAAGAAGGGCTGGGGGCGGCGGACCTGCAGCGCTTCCTGCACAATGACCACGGGCCGTCCCTGCTGCAGTTGAAGACGAAGCGCGGCGTGCCCGAGGGTTTGCCGCGGCCGGACGTGACGCCGCGCCAGGTCAAGCAGCGCCTGATGCAGCACCTTGGAATCGACGTACCCTGGATGTCCGTGTAACCTAGCGCCGGAGATTACGGAGCCGTGACGAAACCGGCTTCGCTGATGAGGATTAAACACATGGCGACCAATCGCTCAGAACGCATGGGTGGCCGCGGCGGCCTGGCGGGATTCATCGACAATCTGCGCTACCACGAAGCGTCCCGGCAGGGCCTCGGCCTGGTTTTACTTCTGGTCTGTGCCTGGTTCACGCTGCCGGCCGGCGAGAACCGCATTGCCGTGGGTTTCGTGATTGCCGTGGTGGGGCAGGTTTGGCGGATCTACGCCGCCGGCGTGATCTACAAGAACAAGCGGCTGGCGACGACCGGCGCCTACTCGCTGGTCCGTCACCCGCTGTATTTCGGCAACTTCCTGATCCTGGCGGGCTTCACCCTGGCCTGCGCCAACGTGGTGGTCGTCGCTGTCGTGGTCTTTTTCCTGCTGTTCTATTACCCCGCGGCCATCCGTTACGAGGACCGCAAGCTGCAGGAGCTGTTCGGCGAGGAGTGGCAGGCCTGGGGCACTTCGACTCCGGCCATGTTCCCGACCCGCCTGCACTGGCGGGCCAACCAGGAAGCGGAGTGGAACGCCCGGCAATCGTTACTTCGCAACGGCGAGTTGGTCTACACATTGTTCGAAATCGCCGCGGCGGTCTTGCTCTGGTACCGGGCGGGCGCCTGAGGCTGCGGGCATGAGGGCCATTCTGCTCAATCCCGGACCGGTCAGCCTGAGCGAGGGCGTGCGCAAGGCCGCCGTCAGCGCCGATCTCTGCCACCGCGAGCCGGAGTACTTTCAGCTGCAGGCGCGCGTCCGTCAGGACCTGCTCGAAGTCTACGGCTGCAGCGAACAAGACTGGGCCGCGGTCCTGCTGGGCGGCTCCGGAACCACCGCCCTGGAGGCCATGCTGACCTCGTTGCCGGGGCGCGACGCCCGTATGCTGGTGATCGAGAACGGGGTCTACGGCGAGCGGATCGCCCGCATCGCTGAAATCCACGGCATCGCCTTCGAGGCCCTGCAGTTCGGCTGGATCGAGCCGATCGATTTCGCCCGTGTCGAGGACGCGTTGACCGGTGGCGGGTTCACGCACCTGGCCGCGGTGCACCACGAAACCACGACCGGTCGCCTGAACGACGTGGCGCGCCTGGCGGAACTCTGCGAAGCGCACGGCGCCGAACTACTGCTCGACGCCGTCTCGAGTTTCGGCGCCGAGGCCATCCCGTTCGATTCACCGGTCCTGGCCGCCTGCGCGGCCACCGCCAACAAGTGCCTGCACGGCATACCCGGCCTGTGTTTCGTGTTGACCCGCCGCAGCGCCCTGGCCAGCGGCGCGCAGCCCCCGCGCAGCCTCTACCTGGACCTGGCGCTGTGGCTCGACAAGCAGGACCAGGACTCGACGCCGTTCACCCCGTCCGTCAACGCGGTATTGGCGCTGGACAAGGCGCTGGAGGAGTTGCGGCTGCAAGGCGGCTGGCACGCCCGCCACGCGCGCTACACCAAGCTGGCCGGCCGGGTCCGCCGCGCCCTGGCCTCGCGCGGTGTCGAAACCCTGCTGCCGGCGGACGATTCGTCCTGCGTGCTGGTGGCGTACCGGCTTCCCGACGGCATGACCTATGCGACGATCCATGACCGGCTCAAGCAATGGGGTTTCGTGATTTACGCGGGGCAGGGCAAGCTGGCGGCCGAACTGTTCCGGATTTCCACTATGGGCGACATCACGCACTATGACATGGAGCGGCTGCTGGCGGCGATCGAGTCGGTCTTCCAATAGGTGTCTTGGGGCTGATCGGTGGTAAAATTCCCGGCAATTCAAATCAGTGCATTGGTATGAACAATCCCCAGCGACACTCCACCAGGCACTCCAAACAGGCGCTCACCTGCCTGCTGGTGTTGCTGTTGTGCGTCTCCCCGCCGGCCTTTGCTTACCTCGACCCGAGCACGGGCAGCATGGTGGTATCCGCCATCGTAGGCATCTTCGCCTCCATTGCGCTGGCCGTTAAAACCTATTGGTACAAGATCAAGGCCTTCTTCAAGCGGGACGGCAAGCAGGATTCCCCCTCCGGCGATACGCCTGAATAGGCGCGGATACGCCCGTGTTTTCCGGCTGGAAAGGTTGGCGGCAGTTCAAGAAGCTGCCCTGGGACTGGCGTAACATCGTGATCTATTCGGAAACCGGCCAGGACTGGCACCAGTTTTCCGGGCTGATCGAGCAACTCAACGGTCCGCTCGGGCGCAAGACCTGCTATGTCACTTCCGATCCCACCGATCCCGGGCTCAGCCGCGAGCACCCGAATTTCCGCGCCCTGTGCATTCCCGAGGGCTGGTTCCTGACGATTTTCTTCCAGGTCAACCAGTCCGACCTGTTCGTGCTGACCATGATGGACCTGCAGAATCTGCAGCTGAAGCGCTCGCTGCACCCGGTGCATTACCTGTACCT
>JAPHSB010000484.1 GCA_026193295.1 Lysobacterales bacterium | reverse complement strand
GCCAGGGTAGAAAGCAAAGACACAGAGACGGTGATCAACGCGCTCATCAAGCAGGCCCATAAACTACCCAGGGAGTTGTACAAGTCGCTCACCTGGGATCGCGGCTCAGAGATGGCGGATCACAAGCGCTTCACCCTGGACACCGATATCAAGGTTTACTTCTGTGATCCACAGAGCCCCTGGCAACGTGGTTCCAACGAAAACACGAACGGCTTGCTCCGGCAGTACTTCCCCAAAGGAATGGATCTGTCGGACGTTCACCAGAACCGGCTGAATGCTGTTGCCAGACAGCTGAATGAGAGACCAAGAGAAACGTTAAACTTCGAAACACCAGCTGAACGATTTAACCAATGTGTTGCAGCGACCGGTTGAATCCGCAGCCGGAAGCGGAACTCGGCGCTTATCTTCACCGATACAGATTAGGTTCCGCTTGCTGGTTCAAAGCGGAACTTGGCCTCATACAGTCTTTTATGGCTACACTTGACTACAAGCGGATATCTGGTGCCTCCTGATCCAGACTCCGGCTGACGACTTCTTGTGACCAATAGCGGTCGTTACGAGACACATCCCAGCTCTCGAGAATTAGCTGATGCAGAAAGCGTTTCCGACCAGCAGTCCAAACCAGAAAACCGTTTTCATCACCGGTGCCGCCTCGGGCATCGGCCTGGCCACGGCCCGGCGATTCGCCAATGAGGGGTGGTTCGTCGGGCTTTACGACATCAACGGGGAAGCCATTGAGAGACTGCTGTCCGGCAGCGGGTTTGAGCGAGCGTGCGGCAGCGTCTGTGACGTTGGCAACCTCGACGCCGTGCACCGGGCCGTCGCGCATTTTGCCGAGGCAACGGGAGGGCGCATGGATGTGCTGATCAACAACGCCGGGGTGCTGACAGCGGGCCATTTTGAGGTCATCGACCCCGGGGCGCATGAAGCAATGGTCCGAGTGAACGTGCTCGGGCTGACCCAGGTCGCGCAGGCCGCGTTTCCTCTTTTGCGGGACACCGCGGATTCCACTCTGCTGAATCTGTGCTCGGTGTCCTCCGTTCACGGCGTGCCATTGCTGGCAGTTTACAGCGCAAGCAAGTTCTATGTGAATGGCCTGACCCAAGCGCTGAGCATCGAGTGGGCCGAGCACGGCATTCGCGTACTGTCGATCAAGCCGCCCTTTGTCGGCACGACGATGGTCGCAGGTATGCCGGCCCAATTGATGAAATCGTTTACCGTGGACCTGACGCCGGAGCAGGTCGCGGATGCCATCATGCATGCATTGGCGGGTTCGCGCGACAGCTATCTGCTGGGCGGCAAGGCCAGGGCACTTGGCTTCCTGGCCAAGGTCCTGCCAGCTTCGCTCGGACGTCGTATCGTAAGATTGGTGACCGGATACTGAAAACGCGGTACGCGGCCCTGAGCGAATCCAGGTCAGCCGAGCTGGCCCCTTGCCATTGGGGCTACGGAGCAGTCAAATGCAGGCGGCGCATCGGAGGATTGGGAAATGGTGGGCCCTGCAGGACTTGAACCTGCGACCAATCGATTATGAGTCGACTGCTCTAACCAGCTGAGCTAAGGGCCCCTGATACTGCGAGAGGCGAAATTGTACCCGATGCTGCCAGTTTCGCATATTCCGAAAACTGGCTAAGTTACCTCGAACGGGTTGTGGTATCGAACACCTGTATCCTCGATGTCTCTGGTATTCCGCGTCACCAGGATCATATCGTGCCGAATGGCGGTTGCGGCCAACAGGGAATCGACATGCGGAAAGGTTCTGTCTTTCTGAATCTCGGCCCAGATCATCGCAGAAGGCAAATCCAGTTCCAATATTCGGTTTTCAAACAGACTGCACAAGCCTCGCAACCAGTTACCCAGGAACTTCGCTTGATTGGGATCTTTCGATTTGAGCTTCAGAATACCGCGGTACAGTTCGCCGATTGTGAAAACGCTCAAATACACTTTCGACGTCTCGACCGAACTCCACCACCTGCTGACCATTGCATTTGCCCGGCCGGATTTTCGTATTTCAGAAACAATATTGGTGTCAACCAGGTATCTCACAGGTCGACATCTCGGATGCCACTATCCCTGGAACGCTCCAGGTCCAGTTCCTCCAGAGGTGCGCTTTCGAGGAACTCTTTGAAGTTCAGGCCGATGTAAGGACTCCTGGCGCTCTCGAGAATGTTGCGGGTATTTTCAGCAGTCGCGCCGCCCGCCCGTAAGTTGGCTGCCACGGTTTTTAAAAGTTCCCTGTCCTGGTCGGGAATGCTGATTTCCATGCGCGTAAATCCCTTGTGCTTTTGCCTGTCTCTATACCTTGAGACTGCTTTTTGCTGAGCTGAGGCCACCAAGATTTCCCGTATATCCGGTTATAACCGGATATTAGCATCAGCGTTAACAGATATCCATTTTCATGGTCAGGGTCGGATGAGTTGTCGACAAGCGACCTTGATCCCGAAATGGTGTAGGAAAATCAGCAGTAAAGAAAAGGCCCGCGGTTGCGGGCCTTTTGTAGCGGTTTGCAGAGGGCCGCAAAGCGGCCTTCAACAGTGAGTCGGTCAATCCAGGTCGAGGAAACTGCGCAGCTGCTCCGAGCGGGTCGGGTGACGCAGCTTGCGCAGCGCCTTGGCCTCGATCTGGCGGATGCGCTCGCGGGTCACGTCGAACTGCTTGCCGACTTCTTCCAGCGTGTGGTCGGTGTTCATGTCGATGCCGAAACGCATGCGCAGCACCTTGGCCTCGCGCGGCGTCAGGCCGGCCAGCACGCCCTGGACGGTGCCAGTGAGGCCGGAGCCGGTAGCGGAATCGATCGGGGAAGAAATATTCGCATCCTCAATGAAATCACCCAGGTGTGAGTCCTCGTCATCGCCGATCGGTGTTTCCATCGAGATGGGCTCCTTGGCGATCTTCAAGACCTTGCGTACCTTGTCTTCGGGCATGTCCATGCGCTGGGCCAGTTCCTCGGGCACAGGCTCGCGGCCCATCTCCTGCAACATCTGACGTGAAATACGGTTCAGCTTGTTGATGGTCTCGATCATGTGCACCGGAATACGGATGGTACGTGCCTGGTCGGCAATGGACCGAGTGATCGCCTGACGAATCCACCAGGTGGCGTATGTCGAGAACTTGTAACCGCGGCGGTATTCAAACTTGTCTACTGCTTTCATCAGGCCGATATTGCCTTCCTGAATCAGGTCGAGGAAT
>JAPHSB010000038.1 GCA_026193295.1 Lysobacterales bacterium | reverse complement strand
CGCTCAGATGCGTCTCTGAGTGAAGATTCGGGGAGCGCAAGGCTCCCCGTTTTTTTATGGGCCTAGCCAAGCCCCGAACGTGGGCCGGCAAAATTCCTAGCGCCGGCGCGGCTTGTGTGATCGGCAGAGCGTCTGGGTCAGATCACCCTTTTCGAATACGACGACCATCGAGCGCCAATCCTCGACGAAGTGATCCGCGTCCTCCTGTCCGAGCAATTCCACCATCTGCGAATAGAATTCGCCTTGCATGGACTCGTATTCTGCTCTTGATTGCCGCCGGTACCAGTCAGTGTCGTCCTCTACGCTGATCTCGGTGAAACCTGCGGCTTCGAGCAATTGTGCATAGCTGGCCGGCGTGTCGAGGGCGTACGTGAGCCCTTCCATCTCGAAGAAATAGCGCAGCTCGTCGCTCGGCTCCTCCAACGGCGTGGTCCAGTCGAAGTTGTGCATGGCGCCGCCCGGTTCGAGCACCCGCAGGCACTCCGCGAACAGCTCGCGCTTGTTGGCGATCTGGGTGAAAGTGCCGGCACTGACGATGACGTCGAAAGAACGGTCCGGAAAGGGCAGGAGTCCTGGCTGGACCAGCAGGAAGGAGGCCCTGTGCTGCAACTTGCGCGAGGCGGCACGCTGCCTCGCGAGCTTGACCAGCTGAGGCTCGATGTCGATCCCGGTGACCTGTGCCCGATATCGCTCTGCGAGGTGGCAGGCCGGGCCGCCGAGGCCGCAGCCGATGTCCAGCACGCGCTTGCCGCGCAGTTTCAGGCCGCGCACGAGATCGTCTGTTTTTTGGGTGCCGCCCGGCACCATGTAGCCCTCGCCCCAGATGAGCTCGAGCATGCGGATCATGGCGTCGTGGTATTCGGCTTCCTTACCCACAACGCAATGTTAAAACGCTCAGACGGTCAGGACGACTTTCTGGTAGAGGCCGCCGAAATAGAATTCCGACTGCAACTGTTCGGGCCGCACCGAATCCGGCATGAAGGCAGGCAGTTCCTGTCGCCACAGGTCCAGGGCGAACGGCTCGAGCCATTTCAGAACGGGCTTCATCACGTAGCGGAAGGGATTGCTGCGCCGCGGTCCGTGGTAATCGACAAAAATGACCTTGCCGCCTGGCCGCGTAACGCGAATGGCCTCGGCGATGGTCTTGCGCCTTACGTCTTCCGGTTGCTCGTGCAGCAGGAAAAACACCACGGTCTGGTCGAAACTCGCTGAAGGCAGCGACATCGAACTGGAGTCCTCGTGGTGGTAATGAACATTCCTGTGCGCGGAGAGCTTCTCGCGGGCGTTCTTCAACTGGATGGGCGCAACGTCGACCAGGTCGAGCCGTGAACCACTGTCGGCAAGGTGGCCGGCCAGCAGGCTGGAGAACTCACCGTAAACGCAGGCGACCTGCAAAACCCGGCTGTTCGGCTGCACATCCAATTCGCCCAGCACTGCCTGGGTCAGGCTGCGCATGTTGCCCCACAGGATCAGGTTGACCACCCATTCCCGCTCGAAAAAATGCAGGGCCTTCGGGTGCAGGTAAGCCCACCAGTAGGTGTCTTGCAGATAGTCGGGGATCGCGGGTGGAGAATGGACAGCGGCCAAGTGTGGCTCAGTCGCCGTGTATTCGTTCACCGCGTATTCATAGCGTTCCGCTACTGCTCTCGAGTCTTCGCTCATCTTCAGGATCGTGGCCTTTTCCGGGTCAAATCCGATACAAATAAAACGCCGTCATCACGGTGCCGATGGCGGCAACCAGGTAGACGGCGTTGGCGACAGCCTTGTCTCTCCGCACCCCAAAATCGTGAAACACGACCCGGAGGCGGTGTGCAGCATGCCACAAAGAGAGAAAAATTACGAGAAACAGGGCGGATTTGCCAACCCAGTGCCCGGCAAAGGCCTGCAGGTTCGCGAACTCCAGTCCCGGAGGAACACGACCCAGGGCGACCAGGAGGAACAGAGCGATGACGGCGGGGAACAGAAAAGCGCTGAGTGTGCCGCCGGCGGCGAACAGTCCCCAGACCACGGATTTGCGTGCAATGCTCATGTCTGCAACACCCCCGCCAGCCACAAAACGAATAAGGTAACCGCGATCCACGCGACATAATGCCCGATGACGATAACGCTGCCGGGCAGTTTCTGCTCACCGAACTGCACCGGCATGGCCTTGGGCGCCAGCTTGAACCAATCGAAAGTCATGTACACGAGGTAATAAACCAGGGCGAGCGCGTGAAACACGACCATCGCGGTATTCTGCTGCGCGGCCAGAAACGCGCCCCAGCGCTCCGGCGAGCCACTGGACAGCGCGGCCAGGGCCCAGATCAGGAGGGCGCAGTAGACCCCCACCAGCAGGCAGGTGACTTCCCGCAACATGTAGCGGCGGTAACGGGCATTGCCCAGGTACCAACTCGCCTTTGGCATCGGGCGGACATACGGCTGGCGGCTCATGACTTACCTCCGGGCAACTTCTGCTTCCACCATTCGATCGCGCCGTCCACCTTCATCTGCTGAATCGCCGCAGCGGGGTCGACGCTCTTGGGACAGACCTCCGAGCAGGCGCCGACGAAGGAGCAATCCCAGACGCCATCGTGGTCGGCGAGGATGTCCAGGCGTTGCGATTTGCCCTGGTCACGCGAGTCCAGGTTGTAGCGGTGAGCCATCGCCAGCGCCGCGGGGCCTATGAAGGAGGGGTCCAGCCCATACTGCGGGCAGGCCGCGTAGCAGCACATGCAGTTGATGCACATGGTGTATTGCTTGAACTTGTAGAGTGCGGCGCGAGGCTGGTTGTACTCGACGTCCGGCGGCGGCGGGTCATCCTGGCGGATGATCCACGGTTGCGCGCGCTGGAGCTTGTCCATCACGTCGTCCAGCACGACCACCAGGTCGCGCTCGATCGGGAAGTTCTGCAGCGGCTCGATCCGCACCTTGTCCGGCAGGTCGCGGATGAAGGTTTTGCAGGTCAGGCTGGGCTCGCCGTTCACCATCATGCCGCAGCTGCCGCAGACCATCATGTGGCAGGACCAGCGGTAGCTGAGCGTGGTGTCCAGGTTTTCCTTCACGTAATTGAGCGCGTCCAGGATGGCCCAGTCTTCGGGGCAGGACACTGAGTAGGCCTGGAAATGCGGCTCGCTGTCCTTTTCCGGATCGTAACGCAGGACCTCCAATTCGAGTTGGCGTGTCTTCAAAGTCATGAGGATTTGCCTCCCGAATAGTCGCGGACGCCGGGTTGAGAGCGCGTGATGGTCACATCGAGCCACTCGATGCGCGGTCGGTCTGTGGTTTGCCGGAACGCCAGCGAATGCCGCAGGAAGCCGGCATCGTCGCGTTCGGGATGATCCAGCCGCTGATGGGCACCACGGGATTCGCGGCGTTGCAGGGATGCTTCGGCGACCGTTTCGGCGATATCCAGCAGGTTGCGTAGCTCAAGCGCTTGCTGCAGGTCGGTGTTGAATACGTTGCTCTTGTCGTGCACTTCGATCGATCCGAAGCGCTGCCTCAATTCGGCGATGGTGTCGCAGGTCGCGCTGGTGCTCGCCTCCTCTCGATAGATGCCGGCGCCGTCCTCCAGCGAGTTGCGCATTTCGCGCCGCACCTTGGCCAATGATTCATCGCCCTGTTGCAGCAACAGGTCGCGAACGCCCTTCACGATCGAGTCGGCCTGGGCCGTGACCGTGGGGTCGTCCGGCGCACGGCCGGCCTGCCGCGCATACTCAACGGCCCGTTGGGCCGAGCGCTTGCCGGCCACCAGCAATTCGGTCAGCGAGTTCGAGCCGAGCCGGTTGGCGCCGTGCAGGCCCGAGCAGGAGGTTTCGCCGATGGCGTAGAGGCCGGGCATCGGCGTCTCGCCGTTGATGTTGGTGTCGATGCCACCCATCATGAAATGCACCACGGGGCGTACCGGCACCGGATCGGTCACCGGGTCGTGTCCGACGTAGTAGGTGGCCAGTTCACGCACCAGCGGCAGCCGCTCGTTGATCTTCTTCTCGCCCAGGTGACGCATGTCGAGCAGCACGCAGTCGCCCCAGTTGGTCTCCACCGTGTTGCCCTTCTTCTGTTCATGCCAGAAGGCCTGGCTCAGGCGGTCGCGCGGGCCCAGCTCCATGGTCTTGAGGACCGGCTGGCCGATCGGCGTTTCCGGGCCCATGCCATAGTCCTGCAGGTAGCGGTACCCGTCCTTGTTTACCAGGATGCCGCCTTCGCCGCGGCAACCCTCGGTCAGCAGAATCCCGGTTCCGGGCAGGCCGGTGGGGTGATACTGCACGAACTCCATGTCTTTCAGCGGCACGCCGGCGCGGTAGGCCATGGCCATGCCGTCTCCGGTCTTGATCGCGCCGTTGGTGGTGAACGGGAACACCTGGCCGGCGCCGCCCGTGGCCAATACGACGGATGCGGCGTGGAAACGGAAGAACCTGCCGCTGCGCATTTCCATCGCGACCACGCCCCGACAGCTGCCGTCCTTGTGCAGCAGGTCGAGCGCAAAAAACTCGTCGTAGCGCTTGATCGAGGGGTACTGCATCGAGGTCTGGAACAACGTATGCAGGATATGGAATCCGCTCTTGTCCGCGGCGTACCAGGTGCGTTTCTTCTTCATGCCGCCGAACGGACGAACGGCGACCGAGCCGTCGTCTTCCCGGCTCCAGGGGCAACCCCAGTGCTCGAGTTGCACCAGTTCCAGCGGCGCCTGT
>JAPHSB010000183.1 GCA_026193295.1 Lysobacterales bacterium | reverse complement strand
ATCGTGGCAGGAGGTGCCGGGTACGCCCATGCAGGACCGTAATTTGCCGGGAGCAAAATATAGAGCGCCCAGGGATGGCTCGAGCGTGTCCTGCGTGGGCGTACCCGGCACCTCCCCCTCATGGAAGAACATTTTCCCGAATGAATTCGGTCCTACGGGTTGCGGATCAGCCTGATCAAGGGCCACAATCCCGTTACCGTGTACCACGAAGCCCAGACCATCCCGGAACCCGACTACACCTTCACGGTGTCCGCCCGCGGCAAACAGCCGAATGTGCCCGTGTTCCAGTTCCTGCGCCGTCATTTCGGCCACATTCCGCTGAACCGCATCGAAAGCCTGTTCGGCTTTGTCGAGTATTCGCCGCTTTACGGTGGCCGGGTCTTCCATAAACGCGAGTTGTCCGAGCGCGACGTGTTTCAGCTGAACAACGCCGGCATCGGCCTGCGCCTGCCGCTGTCGAACCACTTTGTCAGTGCGGAGGAGTACGAGGCGAGCCAGGCGTTCCTGCAGAAATACCATACCGACCTGAATTCGGTGATCGTCACCCACGACGACCTGGCCCGCTGGATCCGGCGCGATTTTCCGCGGTACCGCATCGACGCCAGCGTGATCAAAAACATCAATACAAAGAAAAAGTTGGAACAGGCGCTGAGGCTCTACGACGAAGTAGTCCTGCCGATGCCCTCCAACGAAGATCTGCCGTTCCTGGAGTCGATTGAGGACAAGAGCTGCATCACCCTGTTCGCCAATGCCGGCTGCGCCTTCACCTGTCCTTCCAGGACCTGCTACGTCTCGGTATCGAAAATCAACAAGCAGGACAGCGAACAGGCCTTCCAGTGCTCGCAGTCGCTGAAAGAACGCGAATTACTGGGCATGATCGACTTCGACATCGACGCCCTGGTCGGCATGGGTTTCCACAGCTTCAAGTTGCTGCGGCCCGCGCCAGGCAAGATGACCGGCTTCTGAACCCGGGTCTGACGCCGGTGGTCCACCGCATATCAATCCGAATAGGGGTATCAACGAT
The DNA here is from genome assembly GCA_026193295.1 of Lysobacterales bacterium. Classification (GTDB taxonomy): domain Bacteria; phylum Pseudomonadota; class Gammaproteobacteria; order Xanthomonadales; family SZUA-36; genus CALKKN01. The sequence continues at coordinate 2,977 of JAPHSB010000183.1, read as the reverse complement.
AATTTAGACTCGGTACAGTAACGGTCCTATGTATTTAGAACACTTCAATCTGTCTGAACGGCCGTTCTCGATCACGCCGAATCCGCTCTTCCTCTATATGAGCCAGTGTCACCGGGAAGCACTGGCGCACCTGTTATATGGCCTGGGAGAAGGGGGCGGCTTTGTGCAACTCACCGGCGAGGTGGGAACCGGTAAGACCTCCTTGTGCCGCTGTCTGCTGGAGCAGGTGCCGGACAACGTTGATCTGGCCGTGGTGTTCAATCCCAAGGTGACAGCGTTTGAATTGATTGCCTCTGTGTGTGATGAGTTGGGAGTCGAATACCAGGAGAAAGATGCCAGCATCAAGAAGCTCACCGATGCACTGAATCAGTACCTGCTGGAAGCGCATGCCAAGGGTCGACGCACGGTGTTGATCATCGATGAAGCTCAGAATTTGAGTGCAGACGTACTCGAACAGGTTCGCCTGCTGACCAACCTTGAGACTCCAACGGAGAAACTGCTGCAGATTATCCTGATCGGGCAACCGGAGCTCCGCACTTTGCTGCAACGGGAGGACATGCGTCAACTGGCCCAGCGCGTGACGGCTCGTGTTCGACTGGAACCCCTCACCCGCGAGGAGACCGGGGCCTATATCGAGCACCGCCTGCATATCTGTGGCGCTAGCCGACCGATTTTCAACACATCAGCGGTGGATCGGATTTACCGGCTATCCGGCGGAATTCCCCGCCTGATCAACGTGTTATGCGATCGCGCCTTACTCGGTGCCTACACCGAAGGCAAATTGCAAATCGACAGGAAAATCATCCGGCAGGCGGCGAATGAAGTGCTGGCCGACGAACTGCAACCATCCGGCCCAGGGTTCAGCCCAAGATGGGCAGTCGTTGGCCCGGTTGTGTTGCTTCTGGTCAGTGCCGCCCTTTATATCTGGTGGCAACGTCCGGAATTCGACAATTTGCTGGACCAGGCGACCGCCCAACCTCCCCCGGAGACGCCAGCGAGTGACCTGTCTGCTGATGAACCGTTGCCCCAGGTTGCTGTAGCGCCACCCTCAAGTGCTTCACCGGAATCGACCGCCCAGAGCCCTCCGGATACGCACTCGGGTTCGCTGGAGACCGTTTTGCTGACAGCGAATGAATCCTGGTCACTGGCTGCCTGGACTCAATTGTTCGCCCGGTGGTCTGTCAATCTACCCGCCGCTGTCGCGCCTGAGTATTGTGTTTTCGCCAATGACCTGGGGTTGTACTGTCTGGCTGAAAAAGGCTCCTGGGGTCTGCTGCGCCAGTACAACCGGCCGGCGATCATGGAACTGGTTACCAGCGACGGCCGATCGGTGCCCGTGGTTTTGCAGCAGCTTGAAGACAGGGCGGCCCAATTGCTGATTGGCAACGAGTCATTCCGCCTGGATATCGGCGACGTGGATCGCTTCTGGCTCGGTGAATTCACCTTGTTACTGCGCTTACCACCCAACGGGCACTACTTGCTCACGGCAGGCGATCGAAATCCGGATGTGGTCTGGCTGCGTCAGATGCTGGAGGCAGCCCAGCAGGTGAAGCTGCCTTCTGATGATCCACAATTCTTCGATTTCCCTTTGCAAAGACAGGTCATGGATTTTCAGCGCCGCCACGGCCTGACACCCGATGGTGTGGTGGGGAAACAAACACTGATTCAACTCAACACCTATTCCGACGGGAGTGTTCCCCTGCTGTCGGCTGAATCTTCCTGAGTCATCAAGCGATGTCCTATATCCTCGAAGCATTAAAAAAAGCGGACCAGGAGCGTGGTATTGGTGCCGTGCCAAACCTTGCGACGCCCCACGAGGTAAAGCACCCGCAGTCCCGGTCTTATCGATGGCTGTGGGTTGTTGTCGCGCTGCTGGTTGTGAATATTGTGCTGGTCGGTATGTTGCTAAAAGGCCGGGATGCAGAAGTACCCGTTACCGCACAAGCTCCGCTTGAACAGCTGTCATCCCCGCGAAACGATCAGCCGGCACAACCGATTCAACCAGGCAGCGAAGTTTCGCTAGGCAAAGTGCATGCTCCGGAAAAGTCAGCGCTTCCGCAAAGCGGGCAGGTGAGCTCCGCCGGTCAGTTAGTGCTGTTACCAGAACCCGCAAAGCCACAGAATCCGTCGCCTTCTTTACCGCCTGAAGAAGAGATTGAAGAACGGGCGGAGGCCGTTGCAACCCCACAGGACATTTCGCAACTTCAGAGCTGGTATGAACTGCCGCAGGAGTTACGCAACAGGCTCGACCTGCCGCGTCTCGATCTTCATGCTTATTCGGAAGAGCCTCAAAACCGCTTTATTCTGGTCAACCTGAAAAAATATCGCGAGGGTGAAAGGCTTGAAAGCGGCCTGGTTTTGGAGGAAATCTTGCCGGATGGCATGGTGATGTCCTACCGGGGCGAGCGCTTTCTGGTCGAAAAGTGATGGCATGGATGGGGTCAGAGTAAAGTGTCAGAGTGCCCACTCTCGCACTTTACTCTGACCCCATTGTTCTCTCTGACCTCTGCGATCTCTGTATTCAATCCCACGGCCAGCATCGCTAATTTACAGCGATTCCATCAACTTTGATTTAAATCAAGTTTCGTCTCAGATCCCTTTGATAGTCTGCTTCTCGCAGAGGAACAACTAATACTTTGGTTGGGGTTTGGCGACCCAGGAGTTCGGTAGGCCAAATAATTACGCGGCTATCCGGTTGATCTCTCTCGGGATTGTACCTACGGGTGAGAGATTTCGAGCGCCCTAGCACAGTGAGGAGTAAGAAGAATATGAGTATTAAATTGTCGAACTTTATGAGATTCCTGATGATTCTCAGCTTGCTCGTCTCAGTTGGCCTGATGGTCGGTTGCGATGGCGATACCGGCCCCCAAGGCCCTCGGGGTGAACAAGGTCCTGAAGGTCCTGAAGGTCCTCAGGGCCCTCCGGGTCCTCCCGGTGAGGATCTGACTCAGGCTCTCGAGCCGGAATCCTGTTCGGT
>JAPHSB010000306.1 GCA_026193295.1 Lysobacterales bacterium | reverse complement strand
TTGAGGCGCAGGGATTCCAGGTACTCTTTCCGCAGGTCGTCGAGGGCCTTGGCTTCGACGGCCGGTAATTGCCTAGGCGGGACGTCAGCCAGTTGCCGCGCCACGGCCATGCGCACGGATTTCACGGGATCACCGACCAGGCTTTTCAGCAGCGTATAGCGCTGCTCAGCCGGCAGCGGCTCGAGGGTGCGCACCGCGGCGTAGCGGATTCGATTGTCATCCGAATAAAGCACCTGCGCCAGTGAGGGCAGGGTGTCCCGCAGCGGAAAACCGGCGCTGGCCAGCACGGCGCTGGCGCGCAGGATTGCCGGCCTTTGCTCGTCGCTCACCAGGGCCAGCAGGTCCGGAACGGCAGCTGCCTGGCTGTCCCAAGCCGCGGCCAGGACCGGCGCGTGCGTGGCCCGGACAGCGTTGCTGACGCCCCAGCCAGCCAGCGCTTCCACCGACCACTTCGCGTCACGGTCCTGGTGGCACTGGTTGCAGGCATTGGGGACGCCCAGCTCGATCGTCAGGCGCGGCTCCGGCACACGGAAACTGTGATCGCGACGGTCGTCGACCACCATGTACGTGCGGGCGGGCATGTGGCAGTCCACGCAGGCCGCGCCCGGGCCGCCCGTTGCGTGATGATGATGGCTCGCCTGGTCGTAAACGGCACTGGCATGGCACTGCGTGCACAGCCCGTTGTCCTGTGTGCGCACCGCGTTGCTGTGCGGCTCGTGGCAGTTGCTGCAAACCACGCCGGCGGCGTACATCTTGCTCTGCAGGAAGGAGCCGTAAACATAGACTTCGTCGCGCACCTGGCCGTCGGCGAAGTACAGACCGGGTTCGACCAGGGCCAGACGGTAACCGTCGTCGAAGCGCTGACCCGGGTGACTGGCCCCGAGTTCGCTGCGCCGGGCGTGGCAGGCTGCACAGGTTTCAACTTGCGTTGTCGGATGATTTCCGTCCGTTCGCGCGAGGGTGTTGGTGTTCCCTTCCCGGTTTGGGCCGAAGCCACCGCGATCATTCAGGGAGAAGGCAAATCCAGCGTGCGACCCTGGTTCCGTGGTCGCTCCAGCGCTTGCGGTCTCCTGCGCGCGGGCCCACTTCAGGTGGTTTTGTGCCGGTCCATGGCATGCTTCGCAGGCGACATTGATCTCTTGCCAACTCGTGCTGTAACCGCGGGAAGAAGCAGAATAGTTCTTTTCAAGGCCGGTCGAGTGGCAGGTGGCGCAGCGGGCGTTCCAGTTCTGGAACGATCCCGTCCAGTGCACGATATCGTCGTGCCTGACCGGGACCTCGTTGCCTTCGGTGCCTTCCGGGTACAGGTGTATCCAACGTTGTCCACCCTCTTCCCGCGGGCGGCTGTCCCACACGATGTTCAGCGCCTGGTAGCGCCCGCCGGGAAACGGCAGCAGGTACTGCTGCAGGGGAAAGAATCCGAACGTGTAGGCCACTTCGAACTCCTTCAGGTCTCCGTTTTCATCGTCGGTTTCCACGAGGAACTTGCCGTCCCGCCGGAAAAAGCGGCTGGTGATCCCCGCGTAGGTGAACGATGCATCGTCGAAATCACCCAGCACGGACTCTTCGCTGGCCGGCAGCATTGCACGGTAGTGATGGGAGGTTTGCCAGGCGGCGAAGGCCTGCTCGTGGCAGCCTTTGCACGACGCGCTGCCCACGTAGGCGGGCCCGGTTGCCGGAAGGTTCAGCGGCGCCAGCAGCAACAGCAGCACCATGAAGCGGAATCGATAATGCATCCGTCCGCGAGTGTTTACGGCCGGCATCCGGCCCCCGTGGTCACCGATCCAATGCATCACAGAGCGCCTGGGTTTCTTCGGCCAGTGTGCAGTGGGAGAAGACAAACCGCGCGAGGTCGTCCCCGCCCGGCCAGATCAGGAACTGGATGCCGGCCTCCTCCAGCCGGCGGAAGCCGGCAGCGGTCCAGCGGACGAATACCTCGTTGGCTTCCACGGGATACTCGAGGGTCGCTTCCGGATGTGCATCCACCGCCGCGGCAAAAAGGGCTGCCTGGGCATTGGCGTGCCGGGCCATGCCGAGCCAGAGGTCATCCTGGATATAGGCCAGCAGTTGCGCCGAGACATAGCGCATTTTGCTCAACAAGTGCCCGGAGCGCTTGCGCAGTCGCTCGGCCCGCTCCCTGAGCCCGTCTGCGCCGGAACGGTCGTCATCGAAAATCAGCAGCGCTTCCGCCGCCATGCAGCCGTTCTTGCTGGCCCCGAAGGACAACAGGTTGATGCCGGCCCGCCAACTGACGTCGCCCGGGTGGCAGCCAAGCGCCGCCACGGCGTTGCCGAAGCGCGCCCCGTCCAAATGGGACACAAGTTCATTGTGGCTGGCCATTTCGCAGATGGCGGTGATCTCGGCCGGCTGGTACACCGTGCCCGATTCGGTACTTTGCGTGAGGCTGACCGCGGACGCCTGGTAGCTGTGCACGCCATGGCCCTCGGTTGCGCGGATCGCCTGCTGCAGGCTTGCGGCCGTGAACTTGCCGTTCGGTCCATCGATCGGCACCAGCCGCAATCCATTGCCGAAAAATTCCGGCGCACCACTTTCGTCGTGCAGTATGTGAGCGTTGCGGTGACAGAAGACGGACCCCCAGGGTGGCGTGACCGCCGCCAGCGCGATGCTGTTGGCGACGGTACCGGTACTGACCGGGAGAACCGTGGTGTTCGTCCCGAACAACTCGGAGAACGCACTGTCGAGGCGCTCCGACCAGTGGTCCTCGGCATAGGCCCAGGCCGTGCCGAGGTTGGCTTCCTGGATGGCTGCGAGAATGGCCGCTGCGGCCGGTGACTCGTTGTCACTTCTGAAGTTCATTTCCATGGCGCGATTATAGAGGAGTTCAGCGCCTCCTTGCCGCTTTCACGCGACTTGGCAGATGCTGGATAATGGTCGCCCGTGAATCCCCGAACTCTCATGCGCAAGGCCAGGGCCGAGCTGGATACCGTTATGGCCGCGGACGCCGCCTGGTGCCGGCAGCGGCTGGCTGCCATCGGGCGACGCCTGCAGAAAGGCCAGGCGGTGGATCGTCAATTGCGGGAACTGACAGCCCGAATCGAAGAATCGCGGGCGCGGGTGGAGCAGCGTGCCGCCGGGTTGCCGCAGCCGGAGTTCGACGCCGCGCTGCCGATCACCGCGCACCGGGAGGAAATCCTGCAGGCCATCGCGCGGCACCAGGTCATCGTGGTGGCCGGTGAAACCGG
>JAPHSB010000468.1 GCA_026193295.1 Lysobacterales bacterium | reverse complement strand
GTCAAGCCGAAAGGCTCGGTCAACGCGGGGTTGACGAAAACGCCGCCACCGGCCGACACGGCCCGATAGACCTCGGGAATCTCGGCCCCACGATGGCGTTTGGGCATGGCCACGCTGCCATACAGGTCATGGGCGTCGATCAGCAGTAGCAGTTGGGTCAGCACGCTTTGCGCACCGGTCTCGAGATCGCGGATGTCGTCCCGGTTGCCGGCAATGATCAGCAGGTTGGCGGCGTCACGCAGGGCCTGCGACTCTCCGAAGGCCTCCAGCAATACGGTGATGTTCTTGCGCTCGTCGGGACGTGATAAAGCCAGCACCAGGGGCTTGCCGGGGTCGCGCAAGAAGGGCTCGAGCCTCTTTAGGTAGTCGGACGTCTCATCATCGGCCGGCGGGTGATAACGCTCCAGGTCGGTTCCCGGCGGTATGACGGCCATGCTGTCCGGGTCGTAATAGTTGTACAGGCCGTACTGCTCGTCAATCTCGTTATGGGTGCTGGTAATGACCAGTTCCGCGTTGGCCAGCAGTTGTTCCTCGGCATGGATGCGCCGCGCCATGTTGTAGGTGGCCTCGATATCCTGGCTGCTGAGGCCCTTGGCCAACAATCGCTTGCGCTTGTCCCGCCCCAGCGAGTGACCCGTATGCACCAGCGGCACCGCCGCGAGGTTGGCCAACCGGACACCGACATAACCCGCGTCTGCATAGTGGCTGTGGACGATGTCCGGTACCCGTGGCTGCGCCTTGATCCACTCCACCAGATTGTCGGTGAAGCTGTCGAGGTGGTCCCACAGTTGTTCCTTGGGCAGGTAGCCATCCGGTCCGGCGTCGATGCGCACGATGCGCACCTTGTCGGAGAGGGCTTCCTCGCGGTGCGCATAGTCGTCGCTGACGGCCGGGTCGACCACGCGCCGCGTGACCAGGTCGACACGCTCGACTTCAGTGCACTCGCCCAGCGCGCGGGCCAGTTCAACCACGTAGAGCGTCTGGCCGCCGGTGTCGGCGTCGCGGCCCAATTCCAGGTCGTGACCCCGAATGAGTCCGTGGACGCTGATCAGCAGCAGGTAGAGCTTCGGTTCCGAGGAGGTCATAAGGTGCCCTCATCCTAAGGAAGCCGCGATCCAATGTCACCCCCGATAGCGCAGAATTCATTCGGCTGCGACAGATGTCGCGAGGAGCGGTGCCGGCCACCCCGCTGCACGACGCGCTCAAGACGTCCCTGTGCGCTCGAAGCCCGCTCCCGGCGGGCTACGGTCCTGCAGCGGAGTACCCGGCACCTCCTGGGCGAGCTCAATGTCTCCGAATAAATTCGGTCTTACCGCTGGTAGACGATTTCGCCTTCGAGCAGGGTCATCTGGCATTGCATGTTCTTGATGGCCTCGGGTTTGGCGCTGTAGAGATCGGTGTCCCAGACGGCGAGATCGGCGTACTTGCCGACTTCAATGGAGCCGGTCTTCTTTTCCAGGAACATCTGGTGTGCTGCCCAGAGCGTGAACGAGCGCAGCGCGGTGCGGACGTCAACCGCCTCGTCGCTGCCGAAGGCGTCGCTGCCGTAGACCCCGAGCAGCGGTTGCCGGGTCATCGAGGCCCAGATGCCGTAGCGCGCCGGAAAGGGCGTCACGGAGTAGTCCGAACCGCCTGCCCACTGGATACCGCGCCGCTGGAAGCTGCGGAAGGGGTTCAGCCGCCGGCTGCGCTGCTCGCCGAAATTGCCGGCGTAGGTATCGCCGATCCACCAGGTGAAGTTGGCCTGTGGCTCCGGGTAGGCGGCATCGAAGTTGCGCTGCAGCGCCGCCATCGTGTCCATGGCGAGATCGGTGGGGATGTTGGCGTGGATGATGGAGTGACGCATGCCCTGCCGCGGGTTGCGGATCAGCGCCACTGTCATCGCAGCCACGGTCCAGTCGATGGCGCGGTCGCCGATGGCGTGCACCCCGATGTGCAGGCCGGCGTCGTGGTACAGCATGATCAGGTCGCGCAGCACGATGGCGTCGATGGCGGGATAGCCGCGGTTGCCTTCGTCCAGCCCGGTGCGCTCGCGGTTCCAGTCCTGCCACATCCAGGCGGTGCGCGCGCCGCCGCTGCCGTCCGCGAAGATCTTGATGCCCCCCGAAATCAGTCGATCGTCGCCGGTCGACTCCATGGGCCGGGTGAACGGCGCGATGCGCTCGGCCAGATCGGCCGCCTGCTCCAGGGTTTCGGGAGAGCGCCAGAGGGCGAAAACGCGCACCGACAGGTCACCGGCCGCGAACACTTCGCGGTACGCGTTCCAGGTTTCCATGGCGCTGTCCGGATCGTAGGTCAGGGAGTAGCCGATGCCCGGGTCCTTGGCGCCGGTCATGCACTCCCGGTTCAGTTCGTCGGCCATCGTGGCGATGGCTTCCCGCATCTGGCCGGCGACGGGTTGTGGAATATGCCGCGTGACCAGCCGCATCGCCGATTCCTTGAGCACGCCGGTGGGCTCGGCGTCATCGCCGCGGTCGATGACCCCGCCCGGCGGGTCGGGCGTGTCCCGGTCGATGCCGGCCAGGCGCAGTGCGGCGCTGTTGGCGGTGCCGTAGTGTCCCATGGTGTGCAGGAGCCAGGCGGGGTGCTGGCCGCTGACCGGGTCCAGGTCGGAGGCCAGGATGTAGCGGCGCTCGGCCAGCTTGCCCTCGTCCCAGCCGCGTCCGAGCAGCCACTCGCCCTCGGCCGCCGTCCCTCTGCGCTCCGCGACCAGAGCCGTGAGGTCCGCGATGCTCTGGATCATCGGAAAGCTGAGGTCGGCCTGGGTCAGCCGCAGCAAGCCGCCGGAGGACAGATGCAGGTGCGAATCCAGCAGGCCAGGGGTCACCGTCAGCCC
>JAPHSB010000358.1 GCA_026193295.1 Lysobacterales bacterium | reverse complement strand
TGCAGCGGTTGCGTGGTGAACTCGACCCAGCCGATCTTGCGGGCACGCTGATCCTGGTGCACATCGCCAATCCGCCGGCCTTCTATGGACGCTCGATTTACCTGACCCCCACCGACCGCAAGAATCTCAACCGGGTGTATCCGGGCAAGCCGGATGGCTCGCTGAGTGAACGGATCGCAGACGTCATCACCCGGCAGGTGATCGAACAGGCGGACTTCCTGGTCGACCTGCACGCGGGAGACGGTAACGAAGCGCTGCGGCCGTACGTGTACCTGCCGGTCACCGGTGACGCCAGGCTCGATGCGGCGTGCCGGGACATGGCCCTGGCCTTCGGCCTCGATCACATCGTGATAGACAAAGGACGAGTGCAGCCCGCGGAGGCTTCGGTGTATACCGATCAGACTGCGCTGTCGCGTGGAATTCCGGCCATTACCACGGAAACCGGTCAGCTGGGATCGAACGACGACTATTGGGTGGACATGGCGCTCGGCGGGGTGCAAAACCTGATGCGTCACCTCGGCATGCTGCCGGGCGAAGTACGACCAAACCCCGGTGTGGTGTGGCTGGCGGATTACGAAGTGATTCGCAGCCCCGTCATGGGAATTTTTCGTCCGGCCGTGCGGGATGGTTATGCCGTTGCCGAGGGCGGCCTGCTCGGACTGCTTGTCGACGCCTTCGGCGACCCGGTCAGCGAGGTCCGTGCGCCGTTCGCGGGTATCGTCAATTACGTGTTGGGTACGCCGCCCGTCAGCGCCGGCGAACCATTGGCAATGGTGAGCAAGATCGTGGAAGAGCCAGGTAAATGAATACCCTCAGCGACATCCAGATCCGCGTGCTCGGTTGCCTGATCGAGAAAAAGGAGACGACTCCGGAACAGTATCCCCTGACCCTGAACGGCCTGCGCACAGCCTGTAACCAGAAGACTGCGCGAAATCCAGTAACAGCCTACACCGAGGGCGAAGTGGGCCACACCGTGCGGGAACTCGAATCGCTGGGTTTGGTGCGCGAGGCCTGGGGCGTCCGGGTAGCCAAGTATGAACACCTGGCCGGCAAGGTGCTCAACCTGCCAGGCAAGGGACTGGCGCTGCTATGTCCGATGATGCTGCGCGGCCCTCAGACACCGGGGGAGCTGAAGACCAACGCGCATCGACTGTACGCATTCGACGATCTGGACGATGTGCAGTTCATGCTGCAGCGACTGGCAGAGCACGAACCGCCACTGGTGATGGCGCTGCCGCGCCAGCCCGGACAGAAGGAAGTGCGCTATGTACACCTGTTGAGCGGCGAACCGGACCTGGCTGAGTTAGGGGCCCAGGCTTCCGCGACTCCGGCTGCAACGGGTCTTGGCGCGCGGGTCGAGGCCCTGGAGTCGGCAGTGGCGTCGCTGCAGGAAGAATTGGCCGAACTGCAGGCCCAGTTGGCACCGCCGCAGGAAGACAGCGACTTCGCCTGACCCCTTGCATCCCTGGCTGTCCCCCCGACGAGCAGTTCGAAGTCCTGCAGGCCGGCTACCGGGTCGGTCCGCGGGAGTGGCGTTCCGCCTGGTGGCATTGGCGACTATTTTCGCCGTCACCCTTTTGCAGTGGCAGGGTGATCCCTATGTAGAGGGGGGTAACCGTCATTCATTGTGAACAAAGGAGCTCGATCATGGCCCATGTATTGCCCCCTCTGCCTTTTGCAAAAGACGCGCTGGAACCCGTCATTTCGGCGGAAACCATCGATTTCCATTACGGCAAACACCACCAGGCTTACGTCACTAACCTGAATAACCTGGTACCGGGTACGGAATTCGAAAATGCTTCTCTTGAAGACATCGTCATGCAATCCAGTGGCGGCATCTTCAATAACGCCGCTCAAGTCTGGAATCACACCTTCTACTGGAACGGCCTGAGTCCGGAAGGTGGTGGCGAGCCGGGCGGGGCGCTCGGCAGTGCGGTCGACAAGGCGTTCGGCTCGTTTGCCGGCTTCAAGGAAGCCTTTGTCAAGTCGGCCGTGGGTAATTTTGGTTCCGGCTGGACCTGGCTGGTGAAGAACGGCGACGGCAGCGTGGAGATTGTCAACACCTCGAATGCCGCGAACCCGCTACGCGACGGCAAAACGCCGTTGCTGACCATCGATGTATGGGAGCACGCCTATTACATCGATTACCGCAACGCGCGCCCGAAGTACCTGGACGAAATCTGGAAACTCGTCAACTGGGACTTCGTTGCGGCCAACTACGGCTGAGCGCCGTTGGAAGCGAAACTGAACGTGTTGGGCGAGCCGCTCGCTCTCTGTTCCGAGCAACCGCTGACGGGGTTCTTCCGAGACGGTTGCTGCAACACCGCAAAAGAGGATTTGGGCCTGCACGCCGTGTGCACCCGGGTGACGGCGGAATTCCTGGAATTCTCGCGCTCGCGCGGCAATGACCTGTCGACACCGCACCCCGAGTTCGGCTTCCCGGGCCTCAAGCCGGGTGACCAGTGGTGCTTGTGCGCCGCGCGCTGGCAGGAGGCCCTGGAGGCTGGCGCCGCGCCGCGGGTCGTGCTGCAGGCCACACACGCGGCGGCGTTGCGCGTGGTGAAACTGGCCGACCTCAAGAAACACGCACTGGACGTAATGTAAACCACCCGCTCGCAGGAGCGGGGAGGCGAAGGCCCCTGAATACGGTCGGCGCAAAATTTCGATGAAATTTTGCCTCGACGCCGTTACTCTGCGTCGATGGAACCTGTCACACTCGCATTCCTGTTCGGCGGTCTCAGCGCGCTCTCTCTGCCCCTGGGCGCCGCCGCCGGGATCTGGTTCAATCCCGGCCTCCGACTGACAGCAGCCGTGATGGCGTTCGGCGCCGGCGCGCTGCTATGTGCCCTGGCGTTGGAATTGGTGGTGCCGGCCCTGGAGCATTTTCCCGATGACCCGCTGGAAGGCTTCAAGTGGCTGGCCCTCGGCTCCCTCATCGGCTGCCTGGCGTTCATCGGGCTGGACCACCTCCTGTCGGAGATGGGTGGTTACCTGCGCAAGACGTCGACCATCGCTTCGCGCCTGAAGCGGCTGAAGAAGAAGCACTATCACAGCATCCTGGACAAGTTGTCGGTGCTGGACCTGATGGTCAACCTGCCTCCGGAAGAAATCCGGCGCGTGGTCAGTGACATCGAGAAACGCGTATTCACCGCGGGCGAACTGATATGCCACGAAGAGGATCCCTGTGACGCCTTGTTCCTGGTCGAGTCCGGCCGGGTAAGCATTCTGCCGCACGGCGCCCGGGAGGGAGAACCCCCGCAGATCCTCGGTCCGGGTGAAGCGTTCGGCGAAATGGCCCTGGTAACCGGGCTGGCGCCGATTGCCCGCGCCGAGGCGCTGGAGCACACGGTGGTCTGGGAAATTCACAAGGACGACTTCAACGAGATCGTGGCCGTCTCCCCGGGCCTTCAACAGAATCTGCGTAAACTGTTGCACGACCGCGGTGGTGCACAAGAGGAAGCAGTGATCGATCCGGCCAAGTCCGCGACGTGGCTGGAAGCCGCGAGCCAGAACCTGGAATCCGAGTTGGGCGCGCCGACCGAG
>JAPHSB010000425.1 GCA_026193295.1 Lysobacterales bacterium | reverse complement strand
GGCGTGTGGACCCGCTCGCTGTCCCGTCCGCTCACCAGGTCGGCCAGCGTGCGGCCGGCCAGATGGCTGGCGGCGACGCCGTTGCCGAAGTAGCCGCCGGCCCAGCCGAGGCGCCGCGCCGGGTCGAAGCAGACCATGGGCCGCAATGAGCGCGACACGCCCAGGGCGCCGCCCCAGGCATGCGTGAAGCGGACGCCTTCCAAGCCGGGAAAAAAACGCAGCAGGGTGCCGCGCACCCGCTCGAAGCCGGGATCCTCCGGTGCAAAACGGCTGCGGATTCCCGAACCGTAGAGGTAGATTCCGCGGCAGCCGAAAGCGATGCGTTTATCAGCCGTCAGCTGGCCGTAGGTGACGACGTGGTCGAGGTTGCCGAAGCAATAACGGCGGAGGCTGCCGAGTTGGTCGAGCCTGTCTGCGGACAGCGGCTCGGTCGCCACCATCGTCGAGTGCACCGGGATCAGGCTGCGTTCGCGCCCTGGCAGGCCGCAACCGTACCCTTCGGTGGCGAGGAGCACGGTGTCCGCATGTAGCTCGCCAGTGGCCGTTCGCACCCGCCCATCGCTGAAGTCCGTTGCCTGGCTGTGTTCGAAAATGCGCACACCTTTGCTTTCCAGCTTTTCGGCCAGGCCACGCGCCAGGCGCGCCGGGTGGATGGCCGCGCAGTGCGGTGTGTGGATGGCGCTGAGCGCGCCTTGCACGGGGAGTTCTCGGCGGACTTCGTCAGCTTCCAGCCAGCGGAAGTCCGACTCGTCGAAATCGAGACTCCGCAAATGGGACAGCTCCTTTTGCAGCCGTTCCAACTGCGCCGGGTTGACGGCAACCTCCAGGGCGCCGGAGCGCTCAAAATGACAGTCGATGGATTCCTGCGCGGCTACGCGACCGATTTCCGCGACGGTTTCGAACATCAGGCGCTGCAGCCGGATTGCGCTGTCGCGCTGCAGCGGATCGTCCAGCCAGTGATCGATGCCGGACAGGAAGGCCGAGCACCAGCCGCCGTTGCGGCCGGAAGCACCGAAGCCGGCGGTCTCTGCCTCCAGGATCACGACATTGAGCGACGGTTCGGCCTGTTTGAGATACCAGGCTGTCCATAGACCGGTGTAGCCGGCCCCGATAATGGCGACATCGGCCTCGATGTCGCCTTGCAGGGCAGGGCGGGAGGCCTGCGGGGCGGGCAGGCTGTCGTGCCAGAAACTCAGCTGGCGGTAATCCGACTCACTGGCTCGCGGTTTCATGATCAATTGCTCTCGCCTTGCTGCGATTCGTCCTGTGCCAGCAGCAGTTGGCGCAGGAGATTGCTGAGTTGTTTGCGGTGCTTGCGGTCGAGACGGGCCAGCGCCGCCGACGCGATATCGAATCGTGCGCGGGTGGCGTTCTCGACCTGCTCGTGCCCCTGGCCGGTCAGTTCTACCAGCACGCGCCGCCGGTCCGAGGGGTCATGCAGTCGCCGGACCAGTCCCTTGCTCTCGAGGCGGTCGATGCGGTTGGTCATGGCGCCGGACGTCAGCCTGGTGGATTCCGCCAGTTCGGTGGCCGCCATCCGGAAGGGCTTACCCTGCCTGCGCAGTGCGGACAGTACGTCATACTGCCACCACTGCAGCCCGAAATCCCGCAAGCGCTCGGCGACCTGGTCGCCGAGGATCTTGTCCAGGGCCTGGATGCGCAGCACCACGCCCATGGCCTCACTGTCGAGATCCGGGCGCTCTTCGCTCCAGTCTTCCTGCAGGTCATCGATGATGTCGCGACTCATGCACCGGAGCATACCCCATTTGTTTCCGCGTAAAATATCTTGACATGAAGATAAAATGGCATTAAAAGTCGCCCTGAAGGCATGGTGCCTTTGCTTGGAGACGGAGACATGGCCAAGAAAGCAAGGAAGAAATACAAGGAATTGGATTTCGATCCTTTTGATGAATTCGACGATCTGTACAGCGACGATCTCGATGTCAAGGAGCTTTCCAGAGACCCTCAGGGCGCCGGTTGGGATGATTACCTGGAAACCGAAGAGCGCTTCAGCGCCCGCCGCAAGATCGAACGCCGCAATGATATGAGAAAGCTCTACTCACAGCTCGACGAGTGGGAACAGTACGGCGACCGGGTCGATTGGTAAAGCCTGCGGATCTTACGCACACCTGAACATCTGATCAATCGCCGGCCGCACCCAGCCTGACTCAGGGCCCGGGGCGGCCGGCATGTTCATCTCCGGTCCTTTTCACAGCCATTTCCGGTTGCGGAAAATGGCCAGGATGCCGACCGCGATCAATACCATCAGCAGCACAATGATCCAGAACGACCCGGCGTTCACGGTGCCGGGCAGGCCGGCCACGTTCATGCCCATCAGTCCGGTCAGAAAAGACAACGGCAGGAAGATGGCGGCTACGATGGACAACACCAGCATCCTGCTGTTCTGTTCGTGCGCCAGCAGGCTCAGGAACTCTTCCTGCGCCACGAGGGCGCGTTCGCGCACCAGGTCGAGGTCTTCCAGGCCGAGCGTCAGGCGGTTCAGTTGCTCGCGCAGCTCGATCATCTCCTCCCCGTCGAAAACCGATTCCGTGACGCGCGCCAGGCGCTCCAGCGCCTCGCGCTGCGGCGACAGGTAGCGCCTGATCTGGGCGGTCTGGCGGCGCAGTTGGTTGAAGGAACTGCTGCGGTTCAGGCTGCTGTCGTGGGCCGCTTCATCCTCCGCCCGGTCGATATGTTCCTCGATCTGTTCTATGCCCTCGCCAATGTAATGATTCAGGCGGTCGATCAGATCGATGAGCAGTTGCGAGGGTGTGGGGGGACCCTTTCCCTGCTCGATATTCTGGCGAATCTCCGTCAGCGACCGCAAGCATCGTCGGCTCGCCGTGACCACCCGACCGGGCTCCAGCCAGGTCCGCACGGAAATCATGTCTTCGAGCCGGGCGCCGGGATTCAGGTTGACGCCGCGCAGCATGGTCAGAACGCCGTTGCCCTGCTGCAGGGTGCGGGGCCGGCTTTCCGTGTCCAGCATCGCGCCGACAATCGAGTCGTCCAGGCCGCTCTCGTTCCAGGCCCACTCAGCCGCATGGGGGTCGGAGAAGTCGATGTTGATCCAGACCGGCGTGTCCGCGGATGCTGCTACCGCAGCGGAGGGGCTGATTGGGCTCGCGCCGCCTTTGCCATCCAGGCTTACGGCGATGACTCCGGAAACACTCCCATGGCTTTCGGCTTCGCTCATTTCGTGGTCTCCACGGTGGTGGTGCCTGCCTCGCCTGCGGCCACTGCCCTGACTTCGATGGGCGTCTTCGCGTAGAGGTGCACGTCGCGCTGCGGGAAGGCGATGACGATGTCGTTCTCGTGGCACAGCTCATCGATCCGAAAGCGGATATCACTGCGGATCACGCGCAATTCCTTTTCACCGCTCGATTCGCACCAGAAGAACGTATCAAAAATCAAGGCGTTGTCGCCGAAATCCTCGAACACAACGACGGGCGCCGGGTCCTGTAAAACCTCCTTGCGCTCCCTGACGGCCTGTTGGAGGAGTTTTTCCACCAGACGGACCGGCGATCCATAGACCACACCAACGCGAATGGATGTTCTGAACTTACGGTCGACCAGGGTCCAGTTGATGACCATGCGTTCCAACAACTGGCTATTGGGAACAAGCAGGTGCACACCGTCGATACGCCGAATGCGCGTGGAGCGGTTGCCGATCGTTTCGACCGTGCCGCGGTTGTCGTCGAGCTCGATAAAGTCGCCGATACGAACCGGCCGCTCCGACATCAGGATCCAGCCGCTGATCAGGTTATTGATGATGTTCTGGGCGCCGAAACCAACGCCGATGGCGACCGCGCCGCTGATGAAAGCCAGTGCCGTGATCGGGATTTGCAGCATGCCGAGCGCCGTGATGAACAGCAGCACCAGCAGGGCCCAGAAAATGACACGCTGAATGGTCTGGGCCACGTTGGGATCGACGTCGGCCTTGCTCATCTGCCGGCCCAGCACCCGCTGCACGAATTTGATCAGGGCGAACCCGAGCGCGATAACCAGCAGGGTCATCAGAATCTGGCTCACGGTGACCTCGATGCCGGAGCTCAGCCGGATCAGGGGGTAGTGCCAGATGGAGTTGAATTCATCCATGTCGGGTTAACGCCAGCCGCCAAGGGCGAAACAGAGAGGATACATCAGAATCCTCGTGACGGCGCGTCAGCTGGAGTCTTCGCGCGCCAACAGCGGCAGATCCTCGCCCTGCAAACGCGCCACGATCACGCAGCAGCAGGCGTCACCGAACACGTTGGTGGCGGTGCGTGACATGTCCAGGACGCGGTCGAATACCAGCAACACGCCGATGGCTTCAATCGGCAGCCCGATGGCCGTGAGGATGATCGCGATCGCCACCAGCGAAGCCGACGGCACGCCGGCCACACCGATGGACGTAATCAGCGCGATGGTCACAACCAGGAACTGGGTCACGATGCTGAGTTCCAGGCCGTAGGCCTGGGCGATGAACATGGCGGCCATGCACTCGTAGAGCGCGGTGCCGTTCATGTTGACGGTGGCGCCCAACGGCAGCACGAAGCTGGTGTACTTGTTGGGCACCCCGGCCCGGTTTTCGAGGTTGTCCATCGTGACCGGCAGGGTCGCGGAAGAAGAGGACGTCGAAAACGCCGTCAGCAAGGCCGGGGCCACGGCCCTGAACAGCCGGATCGGGCTGCGCACCGCCAGTAGTCGCACAAAAGCCGGCAGGGTAAGGAAAAAATGAATGGCGAGCGCGGCCAAGACCGCGATGCTGAATGTCACGAGCGGGCCGGCGGCATCGAAACCGGTCTTGGCGACGACAGCGGCGACCAGTGCAAAAATGCCATACGGGGCGAAGCCCATGACCCAATGGGTGATCTTCAGCATGGTTTCGAACACTGCGCTGGTGAAGCGGTAAAGCGTCTCCGCCAGCTCATGCTCGATCTGCGACATGAAAAAGCCGAACAGCGCGCTGAAAAAGATCAGGGCCAACATTTCATTTTCCGCAGCCGCCGCGAGGATGTTCTGCGGCACGGCGCGCAGCAGGATCTGTGGAATCTCGCCCAGCCCGCGGCCGGCCAGGCGTGCTTGCAGGTCGTCCGTGTTCGCGGCCAGGGCCAGCAGGTCGCCGGCCGGCTGGCCATCTACCATGCCGGGCTGCACGAGGTTCACGATGATCAGCCCGGTGACGATGGCAGTGCCGGTAGTCAGCACGTAGAACAGCCCGGTTTTCCAGCCAATGCTGCCCAGTGAATCGGTATTGCCCAGCCCGGCCACACCCAGCGCGATCGACGAGGCGATCAGGGGTACGATCAGCATTTTCAGTGCATTAAGGAACAATTGGCCGCCGAAATCGTAAACCGCGACCAGCGGAGTTCCCAGGATGGAGACGTCGCTGCTCAGGTAGCCGGCGATGGCGCCCAGGACCAACGCGATCAAAATCTTCCAGTGAATAGCCAGGCCGTTGTTGTTGGTTTCCGTGCTTTGCTTTGTTTCTGTCATTGTCTTCCTGCGAGTTGACGGCGTACCCAATCCACGCTTGCGATGGGGCGTTGAGGGCCGTCCGGACGCATCAAAGTCCTTAGTTCGGCCGCAACCAGTTGCGCATTATCGCGCGCCATTGAACCGTCTGGCAAAGTCCGGTTGTTTTCGAAGCCAATTCGGACGTGGCCGCCGGCTGCCGACGCCCTCTGCACAGCAGTGGCCTCGGTTGCGCCAAAACAGCATACCGCCCATGGAAATGCGCCGGGCTCGAAGGTGGCAAGGAAGTTTTCCAACTCGGCCGGGTCGCCCATCAGTGTGTCACTATATCGGCCTAACACGAACAGGGCAAAGGGGTTGGCGGCTCCAAAAAAGCCGTCCTGCCTGAGCTGCTCGAAACGTGCTGCTTCGGCTGCGGAGTAAAGAATGTATTGGGGCCAAACATCCATTTCGGCGAGTTCACGAAAGAACTTTCCAGCATCATCCTCAGCATCAGCGTCCGGGCAAAGCTCGCGCAGTGCGAGTGAGACGGCTTCAGGCCGCAGCTCGCGGACCAGGGCCATCTGTTGCTGACGATTGTACTGGCCAACGGCCTCGGTAGTGACCTGCAGCACCAGGCGGTCCGCCACTCGGTCACGGATTGCGTCCATCGCCGCGCGATAACGGGTCGCGTCGAGCACATGGCCGCCGCGCTCGTCGCGCACGTGCAGGTGCAGGACGGAAACGCCCACGGCCGCCAGGTTCACCGCGCAGTCAGCAATTTCCGTGGCGCTCAGAGGTACGGCCGGGTGGCCGGCCTTGTCCAACCTTGCGCCGTTCGGGGCCGCAATAACGACGAGGGGTTCGCCCCCGTGGTCAAGCATTGAGCATGTTGTCCAGCACGGCGGTGAGCTTGTCGGCGGCCTCCAGCATATGGGATTCCTCCAGGATCATCGGTGGCGCCAGCATGATATGCGGTACGCAGGCGCCGTCAATCTCGATGCCGCCGGGGTAGCAGATGAGGCCGGTCTCCATGGCCGTTCGCATCAGGCGTGCCGGCAAGGCGTTGCCGTCGGGCAAGGGGAAGCCACGTTGGCTGGCGCGGTCGGCTACCAGCTCCATTGCCCAGAACAGGCCGCGGCCGCGAACTTCGCTCACGTTGGGATGCTCGCAGAAACGCTCTGCCAGCAGTCGCCCGAAACGCTGGCCGCAGGTTTGCGTGACGGCCAGGAGCTTGTCCCGGTCGAGCACGTCCTGCACGGCACAGCCTGCTGCGCAGCTTACCGGATGACCAATGTAGGTGTGGCCATGGGCGAAACCTGAATGCCGCAGGGTATCGGCGATACTGCCGGACATTACCGTGGCGGCCAGCGGTTGGTAGCCGCCGCCGATTCCCTTGGCCAGTGTCGCGATATCAGGCCGGGTACCATCGTGTTCGAAGGCGAAAAAGGTCCCGGTACGTCCGCTGCCGCACATGATCTCGTCCGCGATCCAGAGGATGTCGTAGCGGTCACAAATGGCGCGGATGCGCTGCAGGTATCCTGCTTCGGCAGCCACTACACCCAGCGATGAGCCCACCACGGGCTCGCAGATGAAGGCGGCGACCCGGTCGGCGCCAACCTTCAGGATGGCCGATTCGAGCTCGCCGCTCACGCGCTCGACATATTGCTCCATGGATTCGTCGACCGTGCGGTTGCGATGTGCGTAGCAGGGCGCGATCCGCGGCCAGTCCAGCAGCGGTGCGGCAGAGGCACGCCGTCGGGCGCTGTTGCCGCTGACCGAGAGCACGCCGAAAGTGTTGCCGTGGTAACTGTGTTCGCGGCTGATGATGATCTTTTTGTCCGGCTTGCCACGGGCGGCCCAGTATTGCCACGTGATTTTGAGCGCTGTTTCGTTGGCTTCCGAACCGCCCGAGGTGAAGTAGGCCCGCGCTGCCGGGTCGCCGAACCGCTCGGTGAGCCGCCGGGCCAGCTGCTCCTGTGGTTCATTGGTGAAAAAGGCCGTGTGGGCGAAGGCCAGTTTCCCAACCTGGTCCCGCACTGCCTCCACTATCTTGGGGTGAGCGTGGCCAAGGCAACTGACGGCGGCGCCGCCGCTCATGTCCAGGTAGCGCTTGCCGCTGTCGTCCTGGATGTACATCCCCTGCGCCATGACGGCTTTCGGATAGGGCGCCGCAGGTACGCGATAAAGCACCGATGTCATGTGACTGCTGCCTCGTTGTTCTTCAGCGCCCCGGGCATGGTTTTTCATTTAGCGGTGGCGTGGCGATATAAGTCAAATTAAATTTTTTTCCCATGGTATAACTCAGAATTATAATTGGCCTGGTATCCAATGAGGGTGGGAAGGATGAATTTTCGCCATGTCGAGGTTTTTTTCGCAGTCATGACCTGTGGCACCGTCACGGAGGCCGCGCGCCAGCTTGGCGTTTCCCAACCGTCGGTGACAACCACGATCCAGCAGGCGGAGGCCCGCCTGGGCATACAGCTGTTTGAACGCGAGAGTGGGCGCCTGGTGCCGACCGCGGAGGCGCGCATCCTGTTTGAAGAGGCCGAGCGGGCGCACGATGCGCTGTTCTCCTTTCGCGCGCTGGCCAGACGGCTGCAGACAGGCCAGGGCGGCCACGTGAGAGTCGCCGCCGTTCCGTCCATCTCGCTGGAACTGCTGCCGGACGCCATCGCGCGCTTTCAGCAACTCCACAGCGGCTTCAATTACTCGGTCTCCACGCTCAATACCGAAGAAATCCTGCAGCAACTCGACTCCCGCGTGGGCGCTTTCAACCTCGGGTTTTCATTCGGACATCTCGACGATTCCGGATTTGTCACTCAGAGGATCGGCGACGCCGACTTGATGGTGGTCTGTCCTGCCGCATGGAGCCTGTCCGGAGATGCAGTTGTCGATCTCAGAGACCTCGCGGAGTTGCCCTACATTTCCGGATTCGACTCCACTCCGGCCGGCCAGGTATGCCGGAATCTGTTCGCCGAAGCCGGCGTGGAGCCCAGGGTTGTCGCCACGATTCACACTCATCATCTGGCCGGAAGACTGGTCCAGCGTGGCATGGGCTATGCCATTCTCGACTCGGTGACGGTACGGGCACTGCTGCATGAGCGAACGTCTGATGCAACCACCGTGCGCCGTATTGCCGGGGAACCCACGATACCGTTGACCGCGATCTTTCGCGCCCGGCGTGCGCAGGAAAATCAGACCCGGCTGTTCGTCGAGTGCTTTGAGCAGGCATACCTGGCTTTGGTTAACACGGTCGAAGAACGTCTTCCCTGAGACTTGGTTTGTGCTATGGAAGCATAACTACAGATTATGGAATGGGATTTGGCATTTACTCACTTGATTTTTGTCGTTAAGCTTCCGTTAAGCGGGCGCCGGCAGACCCATAAATACACGACTGACCCGTGAACACCCCGCGCAGATGCGTCTTCAATTCAAGCAGGTGACAGCCATGCCCAATGTGATAAGCAGTACTCCCCTGAACCGTTTGTTGCTGCTGCTGGCAGCATCACTTTTCCTCGCGGCTCATGCGCAAGCGCAAGACTCCGATACTGAAGAGGAAGCCAACGAAACCTTGCTCGAAGAAGTGATCGTCACGGGTACCCACATCGCCGGTCTCGACGAAACGGTACTGCCGGTAACGGTGATGGGCGCCGAGCAGATCGAAGCCCTGGGCGCCGTCAACATGGGCGAAATTCTGAGTTACATCCCCTCGATCAGCGACCTCGAGTTCGAGGACAACAGCAATGGCACCAACGCCGCCCGCGGTGACGTCGCCAGCGTCTCCATGCGCGGCCTGGATTCCGCCAACACGTTGACCCTGATCAATGGTCGCCGCATGGTGACCTGGCCGACCTTCCAGGCGCAAAACAGCGTTCCGTCCACCTTCTATAACGTAAACACCATCCCGTCCTCCGCCATTCAGCGGATCGAGGTGCTGCGGGACGGCGCGGCGCCGCTCTACGGTGCCGATGCGATTGCAGGCGTGGTGAACTTCGTTACCTATGACAGCTATGACGGCATCCGTTTTGCCGGCAAGTACGGCTTCAGCGACGACACCAACTTCGATGAAACCGAGATCACAGCGGCCGGCGGCTGGGAGTTCAACGAAGGCCGCTCGAACTTCAGCCTGTTTGCGACCTGGTATGACCGCAGCAAGGTGCATATGAACGAACTGGATGATCTGTATTACGACCTGGATCGGCGCCAGAATGAACGCATTCCCGAGTCCTGGCAGGGCGACAGCCAGCTGCGCAATACCTCGACTCTGACGCCTTACGCACGCTTCCGCGTAGGTTCGCTGAGGGACGATGGGATCTTTGTCGGCCCGACCTATCACGTCGACGGCGACACCGGCGAAATCCAGACCGGCAGTGGCTCCGAGCGCTACAACTTCAACGAGGACGCCTGGGTCACGCCGGAAACCGAGCGCTTCAACGTCATGGCGACCTATCAGCAGGAACTGGGCGCCACGCTGGATCTGTTCGCGGACGCCTACTATTACAAATCCGATTCCCGGATCATTCGCGCCGCCAGCCCGCTGGACGACAGCCTGGCTTTCCTGATCGTTCCGGCCGATGCGTACCACAACCCCTTCGATGAGGACGTGCTTCTGCTCGGCTGGCGACCGATCGACCTGGGGCCGCGCATCGTCGACACCGAGCACGAGGCCTGGGGCCTGACCGCCGGCTTGCGGGGTGACTGGGCCGGCTGGGACTGGGAGGCCGCAGTGTTGTATTCCGACGCCGAGAACAAGGATACCGAAGGCAATCGCCAGGCCAAGTCGCTGTTCACCCAGCAACTCATGGTCGATGGCCCGGATGCGCTGAACCCCTTCGTCGGCCCGGGCGGCAACAGCCAGGCGGCACTGGACGGCATCCGCATTGCGGCAACCGATGTCCGCAGTGCTTCAATTACCATGGCCGATCTGCGCGTCAATCGCGGGGACCTGTTCTCGGTCCTCGGCAATGACGTTGGCGCCGCTTTCGGCCTCGAGTGGCGCCAGGAAGATTATTATGACGACCGCGACCCGCGGCTGGACGGTTCCATGCCGTTCGATAGTGGCGCGATTTTCGACGAAAGCGACGTGATCGGCACATCGGCCACGTTCGATTCCGGCGCGTCACGCGATACGTACTCGGCTTATGGCGAGTTCAATATCCCGCTGATCGGGGCGGCCAACGAGAACATGATGGCCCGTTCCTTCGAGATACAATTGGCGGCGCGTTATGAGAGCCCCAGCGACTTCGACGATACCTTGAAGCCGAAGATCGGCTTGCGCTGGGAACCCACCGAGGGCTTGCTGTTCCGCGCCTCCTATACCGAGGGCTTCAAGGCGCCGAACCTGCCACAGATGAACCAGGGTGACATCGTGCGCCGTATTGACGGCATCCAGGACCCGATGCGTGGCGACGTGACCGGGCGGCCGATCGACACCGGCGACACCTATCGCCGCACCACACGGTTGGGCAATCCCGACCTGGAGCCGCAGGACTCCGAGACCTGGCTGGTGGGCTTCACCTTCAGCCCGACCTGGGCCGGCGATTGGACGTCGGGCCTGCGCATCAGTGCGGATTGGTGGCGCATCAATCTCGAAGGCGTGGTCGGACTGATCGACGAGGAACAGCAGCTGGCGCTCGACCAACAGTTGCGCGAAACCGGCGCCGGGTTCAATCCGAACGTCGTTCGCGCCGAAATCACACCCGGTGACCAGGCGGCATTCGACGCCTGGAACGCAGCCAACCCCGGCGACCAGCGCATCCCGGTCGGCGAAGCCATCGATATCATCGGCCAGTATCAGAACCTCGATACGCGCGAGGTCGAGGGCTGGGACGGCAGCCTGGTCTACGCCATGCCCGAAACGCGCGCCGGCCAGTTCACCTTCCGCACCGACGTGACGAAAATAACCCGCTTCGTACAGGAAGGTTTGGCAAATCCGGATCTGCTGCGCCGCAACGGCAACCCGGAAACACGATACACTGTGGCACTCGACTGGAATTTCCGCGGCTTCCGCGCCAACGGTACGATGCGTTATGTCAGCGAGGTCTACGACACGTCGCTGACCCAGTCCGCCTCGATCGTAGGCCCGGGCATCGTGATCGGCAACACGAAGTACTGGCAGGTCGATGACTGGACGGTGTACAACGTGTCGCTGAGCTATGATTTTGCCGAGTTGAGCGAAAGCACACGGGGTCTGCTGGTCAGCGCCGGCATCCGCAACCTGACCAACGAAGAGCCGCCCTTCGCGGACGAATCGTTCGGCTATTTCACGCGCCTGCACAATACCTACGGTCGAGTCTACTGGGCGCAGGTGGGGTACCGGTTCTGATCGCGGAACGCGTGTAAAGGTAGAATGGAGCCGTGAAATTTCACGGCTCCTTTTTTTAAGCGGTGGTCATGCCGAACAAAGTTCTTTCCGTCTGCCTGCTGTGCGCTCTGATCTCCGCATGTGCGTCGACGGATAAAGCGGCAACGGAGGTCGAACCCTTCTGCCGAGTTGGCAATCTGACGTTTCACACCGACTTCGAGGCTGCGGCGCTGCATGGATGCGCACCGGATACGCTCGGGCCGGTCCTGACCATCGCTCCCGAATATGCGCCCATCAACCCCAGCCCATGGTATGCCTGGCGCGTCACCGCAGGACCGAATTCATTCGGGAACTCTGGCGAGAGAAGCATCACACAACGCTATCTGCACGGCTGGCATCGCTATCCCCCCTGGACCAGCCCGGACGGCGAGCACTGGGAGCGTCTGCCGGACTCCCGTGTCAGCGTAGCCGGCGACGGTTCCGTGACGCTGCAACTGGACATTCCGCCTGATGGCCTCTATGTCGCTGCCCAGCCGCCGCTGACGAGCACCGCAATGGAGCGCTGGGTGAGTGATCTGGCTGCAGCGAATGGCCTGCAATCGAGCCAGGCAGCGCAGTCAGTGGGGGGCAGGCCGGTGACTGCGTATGAATCGGATGTGTCCGGGCGGAGGGGATCACTGGTCCTGGTCAGTCGTCAGCATCCGCCGGAGGTCACCGGGGGCCTGGCCTACCAGGATTTTGTTGAACGGTTGTTTGTCGATGATGACCTGGGGATGCGCTTCCGCGGGCGTTTCGTCATCGGTCTCGTTCCCGAGATCAACCCGGACGGCGTGAACCGTGGGCATTGGCGCACCAACCGGCGCGGGGTGGACCTCAACCGGGATTGGGGTCCGTTCACCCAGCCGGAAACGCGCGGCGTGGCGGAATGGATAAATAGGCTGAATGAACGGGTGCCTATTCAACTGTTCATGGACTTCCATTCCACATCGTATGATGTATTTTACATGCCGCATGCCAGCGACGATCCGGCTCCACCGGGTTTTGCCGGTGCCTGGCTTGCAAACCTGAACGCCCGGCTTGGTGACGACATGCCGGCCTGGTCAGGTCAGCACAACCCGGGTCTGCCGACGGCGAAGTCCTGGGCGCGTAAACAATTTGGCGTGGTTGGCATGACCTACGAGGTCGGCGACACGACGCCGCGTGAGCGTATTCGCCGCGTCGCGCAGGCCGCGGCCGAGGAAATGATGAAATTGATGCTGCAAATCGAGGATAAGCCGCGATGAGACTGCGCCGCAAAATTAGTCGACCGTTGGCTCTGTGTTTGTTGGCCGTGGTCCTGCTGACGGCGGGCATGGCCCAGGCCGGCGAGCGCCTCTTCGCCGGCGCCGTGTCCAGCGCATCGCCGGAAGCGACCGCGGCGGGAGTGGAAATTCTGGAGCGTGGCGGTAACGCGATCGACGCTGCAGTGGCGGTTTCGCTGGCGCTCGGAGCCAGCGAACCGGCCGGCTCCGGCATCGCCGGTCAAACCGTCATGCTGCTGCGTCCGCCCGGCGGCGATGCATTCGTCATTAACGGCACGACCTGGTCACCTCGCACGATCCCGGATCAGGTAAGCGCAGAGCAACTGAAATACGGGCACACGGCCGCAGCCGTCCCCTCGACTCTGCGCGTGCTCGACCTGGCCTGGCGTCGCTACGGCAGCGGCCAATTGTCCTGGGCGGCGTTGCTGGGGCCGGCCATTCGCATCGCCGAAGATGGCTGGGTGGTTGGCCCGTTTCGCGCCCGTGCCTTTCGTTTCTACCACGAGAGCCTGTTGAAACAACCCGCGGCCGCCGCGTTGTTCACGCATGCCGATGGCACACCCTACCAGGAGGGAGAGGTGTTTCGCCAACCACAGTTGGCGCAGACCCTGCGCCGCCTGGCAGCAGCGGGCGCAGCTGATTTCTACAGCGGGGCGATGGCTGCCGAGATCGTCGCCGACATGGAGGCCAATGGCGGCTGGATAACAGCTCGCGACCTCGCCGAGTTCCCGGAACCGGCCTTGGTGCCGGCGCTGGCCGGCAGCTATCGCGGGCATGACGTCTTCACGCTACCACCGCCGTTCGGCGGCTGGGTGGTGCTGCAAATCCTGAACCTGTTGGAACAAAGTGACGCAGAGGAACTCGGCAGCGACGACACGGAACGCCGCCTGCTGTTGCTCGACGCTCTGCGCATTGGCCACGACAGTCGCCGGCAGCGGCCGGTTGGGGACTATGTGGACTACCAGGACGAAGTGGCCGTGAATATTTCCAAGGCCGAGGCACAGCGGCTGTTGCTCGAATATCGATCGGGGTTGGGCGAAGCAGGGCCTGGCGAACCCGGCGGCGAAACCACGCATTTCTCGGTGGTGGATGGCGACGGCATGGCAGTAGCAGTCACGCAGAGCATCGATTCCTATTTCGGCGCGGGCGTAGCGCATCCGCAACTGGGTTTTCTCTATAACAATTACATGCAAGGCTTCAGGATAGACGATCCAGCCGCGCCTTATGCGCTGGAGCCCCTGCAGATGCCGAAGTCTTCAATGAGCGCCACCATCGTGTCGAGGGGAGGCCGGACCGAACTGGCGCTGGGCAGTCCCGGCAGCGCCCGGATCATCTCGGCTGTGGCCCAGACGATCAGCTACTGGGTGGACGTGGAGCGGGACGTAAGCTCCGCAGTCGCTGCATTCCGGGTCCACGTCGTTCCGCCTGATCGGGCCTACGTGGAAGGACCGGAACTGCCACCGGAACTGCTGGCGGGCATGGCCCGGCGCGGTCTTACACTCGCGCGGCCCACCTATGGCGTGTCGGACAGCCAACTGGATCCCTAT
>JAPHSB010000384.1 GCA_026193295.1 Lysobacterales bacterium | reverse complement strand
TCCGCCTTTGTATTCGAATACGTCTGTTTTTCCCGTACGCTCGTCCAGCAACTCGATGCGGACTCCCGAGTTGAGGAAACTCAACTCCCGCAGGCGCTTGGCGAGAATGTCATAATGGAACACGGCATTGGTAAAGACCGTATGGCTGGGGCGGAAATAGATCTGCGTGCCGGTTTCCTCGCTTTTTCCGGTGATCTGCAATTCCGTTTCGGGAACGCCCATGTGATAGGTCTGGCGCCAGATATGGCCGTCCCGCTTGATCCGCAACTGCAAATCTTCCGACAGGGCGTTCACCACCGACACGCCGACGCCATGCAGGCCGCCTGAAACCTTGTATGAGTCGTCGTCGAACTTTCCGCCCGCGTGCAGAACCGTCATGATTACTTCCGCTGCAGACTTGCCTTCTTCTTCGTGCAAGTCGACCGGAATCCCGCGCCCATTGTCTTCGACGGTGACTGCATCGTTCGCGTGAATGGTGACTTTGATCGCGTCACAATGGCCGCCCAACGCCTCGTCGATGGAGTTGTCCACTACTTCGAAGACCATGTGATGCAAGCCGGTGCCATCATCGGTGTCACCGATGTACATTCCGGGCCGCTTGCGGACGGCATCCAGGCCCTTCAGCACCTTGATGTTCTTCGAATCGTATTTGGGTGTATTCATTGCGGGTCAGACCCTCCGGGCGCTGGGCTAATTATTTGAATGGACGTGCTAATCTGGGCGTGTTGGCCGAACTGGCCGGCCTAATTCAGATGGGTCTGCCGGCCTGGTTTTGCAAGGCAGCATTATACCACTTCCCGGACCCGCCCCTGTTCCACGTGAAACATCGAAAGGGGGGCTTGCAAGTCGCTTTTGCGCGTGCCCGTGACCCAGACCTGGCCACCGACGGCCAGGGCCCGCTGCAGTACATTTTCGAAATGCGAGCGGTCGAACTCAGAGGCGAGGTCATCCAGCAGAATCACGGGAAGTTCACCGGAGCGCAGCAAGAGTTCCGCCTGCGTCAGCAGCAACGCCGCCGCCAACACCTTTTGTTCGCCGCGGGACAGGACCGCCCGCGCCCAGGAAGTCCCGCTGCTGAGTCCGAGGTCGGCTCGATGCGGACCGCTCGTCGTCATGCCACGCTCGAGGTCTTTGGCGCGGACCGAGCGCAAGTGCTGACCGTAGTCTTCATTGGACCAGCCCTTCAGGTATTCGAGTGAGATGTGCGAAAGCCCGGCATTCAGTTCACCGAGCATCGTGTGAATGTTGCTGGATATGGCGTCACAATGGCTGCGGCGGTGCCTGCTGAGTTCTTCGGCATGTATTGCCAGAACGTCATCAATCGAATCCAGCACGGCCGGTTGGTTTCTTCGCAGCGCGGCATTCCGCTGCTTGAGCGCTTTGGAGAAGCTGCGCCAGGTCTCGAGGAAACCCGGTTCCACGTGAAACATCCCCCAGTCCAGGTACCGCCTGCGCACTTCGGGCGAACCGCTGACCAGCATGTGGCTGTCAGGCTCCATCAACACCAGCGGCAGTGACCGCGTCAGTTGACTGAGTTGCGAAAGATCATTGCCGTCCTTGCGCCCTCTCCAACGCTTTCCGGAACGCTCCAGGCCAAGCCGGTGGAGTTGGCCACTGCCGCTCTCTGCGGCAGCAAACACACGAAAGGTATCGCTATGGGGCCCGATCAGCTCTGCAGCCTGTGTTGTGCGAAACGAGCGGCCCCGCGACAGCACGACCAGTGCTTCAAGCACACTGGTCTTGCCCGCGCCGTTCGGCCCGTGAAAGTAGTTCAGCCGGGGGTGTGGCTCGACACTGACGTCCTCGAGGTTACGGAAATTGGCTACCTGTAATTTCCGAATGATCAACGATCTTCATGCCCCCGACCCGCCGATCCAAAACGGTGTGTCAGAGCATTGAGTGGCGCTACAACAGGACTCGACTGACTCTGCCTCACAATTTGAGCGGCATGACCACGTGCCGATCCTGGGCTGGAGGGTCCGCTGTGATCAGGCAACTGCTGTTGGCATCCTTCAACTCCATCACGATGTTTTCGGCCTCGATCGCCACCAGGGCGTCCAGCAGGTAAGTTACGTTGAAACCAATCGCGATCTGATCAAAGTTGAGGTCCGCTTCCAACTCCTCAATGGCTTCTTCGTGTTGCGGGTTATGAGCGATGATTTTCACGGAATTTCCCGCGGCCTCCAAACGCACACCCCGGTACTTCTCATTGGACAGAATCGACGCGCGCTGCAAGGCTTGCGTGAAGGCTCCGCGGCCCAGCTTGATGTGCCGGTCCGTGCCTTTTGGAATAACCGCTTTGTATTCCGGGAACCGTCCGTCGATCAGCTTGGATGTAAAGACCGTGTTGCCCTTCACCAGGCGGATATGGTTCTTGCCCAGCGCCAACTCCACCAGAGAATCGCCTTCGGACAACATACGGGACAACTCCAGAACGCCTTTGCGCGGTACGATCAGTTGCCGTTCCTCGCTTACCCCCAGGTCGATATCCAGGTCGCATACGGCCAGGCGGTGCCCATCAGTCGCCACGGTGCTCAAGGTGCCGTCATGAAAGTCGAACAACAGGCCGTTCAGGTAGTACCTAACGTCCTGATTGGCCATCGCAAAGGACGTCTTATCCAACAAATTCTTTAGCTTAAATTCCTGAATTTTAATAACTTCCAGCGTTTCAACCTGGTCTGTTGCAGGAAACTCTGTCGCTGGCAGCGTCGCCAGCGTGTAGCGTCCCCGGCCCGATGAGACCGTCATCTTGTCGCCCTCGAGCACCGCTCCTATGTTGACGTCCTCCGGCAGCATTCGAACGATATCCACCAATTTCCTGGCGGGGACCGTGACCTCACCTTCGGAATCCACCTGCGCTTCGACCGAGGTGATCAACTCGACTTCCATATCCGTACCGGTGACGGACAAGCGATTGCCTTTGGCGGAAATCAGGAAATTGGCCAAAACCGGCAGTGTCTGGCGTCGTTCGACCACACCGACCACCTGGCTGATAGGTTGGAGAAGAGATTCGCGCTGAATGCTGAATTTCATGGCCACTTTCCTTTTTGCTGATTACTTACTTATGTTTTTTATTTAATAAAAGATCGTAGTAATAATAAGCCCTGTGGATATGAGCAAAAGTCGATATTCTCTTTTAACATCAATTCATTAAAAGTTACATTGAGCCGCACAAGGTCAGTGTTTGGCTGTGTACAGAATGTGCATAAGCAGCACCCCTGATTTTGTACCCCGCTTATCCACAGGTCGTTCGGGCCGTTATCAACTGACTTGTCCCCGACCCGTCATGCCGTCAGCTGCCGCACCAGTTTCGCGCGATCCTCGCGTAAACGGCCGTCGGTTTCGCACAATTTTTCAATTGTACGACAAGCGTGCAACACCGTGGTATGGTCGCGTCCGCCGAATGCCTCACCTATTTCCGGCAGACTGTGTTCGGTCAACTCCTTGGTCAACGCCATCGCCATCTGCCGCGGTCGCGCAATGGTCCGGGTGCGACGCCGGGACAGCATATCCGTCACGCGCAGCTTGTAGTATTCGGCCACCGATTTCTGGATGTTTTCCATCGTGATCAGGCGGTCGTGAACCAGCAGGAGATCCCGCAGCACCTCCTGGGCAAAGGATTCCGTAATGCGCCTGCCGGTGAATCGCGCGTTGGCGAAAAGCGTGTTCAGCGCCCCCTCGAGGTCACGCACGTTTGACCGGATGCGCCGCGCAATCAGGTAAGCCACCGCTTCATCGAGTGCAACGTCGCGCTCCTGCGCCTTGTTCATCAGGATTGCCACGCGCGTTTCGAAATCCGGCGGCTCGATCGATACCGTCAAGCCCCAACCGAAACGCGATCGCAAACGCGCTTCGATGCCGTCAACTTCCTTCGGGTAGCGGTCACAGGTCAGGATGATCTGTTGCTGGCTATCGAGCAATGCGTTGAACGTATGGAAAAATTCTTCCTGGGTGCGTTCCTTGCCGGCGAAGAACTGAATATCGTCGATCAGCAGCGCCCCAGCGGTTCGATAGTGCTGTTTGAAGGCGTCGATACGGTCGCCGCGCAAGGCCTGTATCATCTCGCTGACGAACTGTTCGGAATGCAGGTAGATGACCCTGGCGTCGTGGTTCCGCTTGAAGATCATGTTGCCTGCGGCGTGCAACAGGTGGGTTTTGCCCAGGCCAGTGCCGCCGTATAGCAACAGGGGGTTATAGGCCGCCCCCGGCTTCTTGGCGACCTGCTGGGTTGCCGCGTAGGCCAACTCGTTGGACTTGCCCTGGACGAAATTGCTGAAACGGTAGCGCCGGTCCAGGCCGCTGCGCGGCCGCGCCTGCTGCGCGCTGGCCGGTGCCGGCGCCGCGACCTGGTCACTGGCGCGGCTGATCTCCACCACTACCGACTCGCGAGCGGCCCCAAGGTGCTCGAAAATATCGCGGATTCGCTCCAGGTAATTCAGGGAGATGTGATCGCGCACATACTCGTTGGGGGACAGAAGTGTCGTGCGTCCCTTGCCCGAGCGGATTTGCAACGGCCTCACCCAGGTATTGAAATCGTCCGCCGGCATCTCGCGTTCCAGGTGCTGCAAACAGGTCTGCCAGAAGTTTTGGGTCATGCCGGAGGATAGTCCGTGAGTCGCAAGTTTCTTGAAGCGGGGCGCTTTTGTCCCTTGGCCGACAAGTCTACCCCGCTGTGGATAACTTGACCATAAGAAAAAAACCCCTCAACATCGACTTGTCAGCGCGCGCCCCAGAAGTTAGAATTACGCTCTTTTGTCGACCATTTGCAGGCTACTGGCTCACGCTAAGGGCCCAGAGGCCCGGATGATGGGGCCGCCACGGTTGACCGAGGCCGGATCAGTATAGGAACACAGCAATGAAACGCACATTTCAGCCAAGCCGCCTGAAGCGCGCCCGCAGACACGGGTTTCGCGCCCGCATGTCGACCCGCGCCGGCCGACTGATCATCAAGTCACGCCGAGCCAAAGGCAGGAAGCGCCTGTCAGCCTGATTCGTTGAGGACCTGCCGCGGCTGGCCGCAACCGCGTGATCGGTCCCTCAAAGGTCCAGCCGAGTGAGTAAGTCCAGAACCGGTAATACGGACCACGATCCGCGCGCGGATCAGTCTCTCCCGCGCCAAGCCCGCCTTTCCAAGCCTGCAGATTTCAAGCGCGTGTTCAACAATCCGACGGTGTCGGCCGACCGTGCATTCAAGGTTCTGGCTCGCAGCAATGCCCGCGAGCGAGCGCGGCTCGGTATGGCTGTTTCACGGCAGGTTGACAAGCGAGCGGTCGGCAGAAACCGGATCAAGCGCGTGATCCGGGAGAGTTTCCGCCAGTATTTTGCGGACACCGGCCCTGCCATGGACTTCGTGGTCTTGCCCAGGCGCGAAAGCGCCACCATATGCAACAGGCAATTACGGCATTCATTGGACACGCACTGGGCGCGCCTGCTGGCGCGTTGCGGCGACCCGGCGGGGCAACCGTGACCGCGGAGCACGCATGCCAAAATCACAACCTTGCAGAGTTCCCGACAGGCAAGGTGAAACAGATGGTTGAGGGAAAGCACGTATGGGAAATCTCAGACCAGTCCTGATCGTTGGCCTGCTGCTGCTGGGCTACATGATGTGGGTCGAGTGGCAAAAGGATTACAGCCCGACGCCTCAGCCGACAACGCCCAGTGCACCGTTGTCCGTGACCGAGGGTGACCTGCCCACCACCGCGCAGACGCCATCCGGGCAAGCCGGCGAAGCGGCTCCGGAAGACTTGCCGGTACCGGCAGCTCCGACTGACCCTGGCCAGGCATCCGACACAGCGCAGAAGGCAGCAGCCGAGCGACCGCTGATCAGGGTGCGAACCGACGTCCTTGACGTGGGCATTGACCCGCTGGGGGGCACTGTTGCCTCAGCCTCTTTGCTGCAATACCCGGTGGAACAGAAGCGACCGGACGAAACGGTCGCTCTACTGGAGCCGGCCGGCGACACCCTGTTCATCGCCCAATCCGGCCTGCTCTCGCAAGGCAAT
>JAPHSB010000077.1 GCA_026193295.1 Lysobacterales bacterium | reverse complement strand
GCGCCACGCGCCAGCCACCACAGGATGGCCAGGGTCAGGACCGCCGGAATGACGACCGCGAGGCCTTTGAGGAACAGTTTTCCGAGCGTATTCATGGCTGGTATTTCCTGGGGTAAAACCCGCCCGGCTCATTGATGGGAGCCGGCCCACGGGGTCTGATCCAGTATGCCACAAGGCTCTGCGCATGGCGCTTCCGGAGATGAGCCATGCATCGCTGGAGAATCCTGGCAACCTTAAGCAGACCTGAACTGAGCGGTCAGGGTGTATTTGCCGTGGCCTGGTCGGGTTCAGTCCCGCCGCCGTGGCGGTCGAAGTGGCCATGCTCGAGGTAGTGCAGCACCTGCGCGATGACTTCACTGTCGCGCATCATGAACACGTGGGTCACCGGCATCTTCATGTGATCGTTCATGCCCTCGACCCGGGTCGCGTCCACGGATACTTTGCCGTCGTCCTCGCCCGGCAGGGTTCGCGAAAGGATGGGATTGATCGTCCGGTTGCCGGCGATGATGCCGACATCGAAATGGGCCGGTCCCAGTGAGCGCGGCAGGCTGGCTTCGCCGGTGCCGAGTTGCAGGCCGGCCGGCCCGCTGAACCACTCGAAACCCGGCCAACTCGCATAACGATCGATGACCTCGCTGCCCTGGTTGGGTGGGCCCAGCATGACGACCCGGCCCAGGTGGTCGATATCGTGCTTCTCGAGGTACTGGCGCACCAGGATGCCGCCCATCGAGTGGGTCACGAAGTGGATCCTGTCCGCCCCGTCACAGGCCGCGAGCCCCGCGTTCACGGCCTCGTCCGCCAATTCTTCGACGGTCTTCTCGGTCGAGTCGTACTCGACGTTTTCTGCCCGGTAGCCGGCCTCCGCCAGCGATTCCTCCATCCGGTTCATCGAATTCTCGCTGCGCCACAGGCCGTGCAGCAGCACCACGCACTCGTCGGCCGGGGCCGGTGCAGAGGCCGCCAAGGCGAGCAACAGCAGCGCCGTCCTGCTGAAAATTCCGGTGAACACGGGCTCTGGATCCCTGGGTTTGGGACCCGTCAGATGCCTACCCGCGACAGGGCTTCGATGATTTCGCGCAGGAACCGTTCCGCCACCGGGTGATCGACCGCGAAACGCGTTTCCATGGACTTGGCCTGGTCGAGCACGCCCTCGACGTCGTCGGCCTCGGCGCCGGCTTCGGTCAGGCGATGGATTTCCTCGTCGAGTTCGTGCACCAGGCGCAGCGTTTCGGCGTCGACCTGGTCCGTGTTCTCGAGCGCCTCGTTGAGGCTGTTGAGCAATTCCTTGAGGTTTTCCTGGTTCATGCAAGATCTCGTTTTCCGCGCAGGATGGCACTGACCCTACTTTACCATTCCGGCGGACGAATTTTGGATTTGGATGGTGCCCCCGAGACGGCGCAAGACAGGGTCCATGAACTGCGGGCATGTGTCCTGCGAGGCCCCTGAATCATTGACATTCAGCCGCTTGCCTGCGTAAATTGGTCCTGGTCGGCCGTCATGTCGGGTCGATGAAGACGCAACACCAGGGATTGGTGCTTCGATGAAACGGATTTCGATCATCGTTATTGCAGTGCTGCTGTTCGCGGTTGCGACCGCCCATGGCGCCAGCGGAGAAGTTTCCGCGACGGCTGCCCCCGGGCTGATAGGATACGAGAAACGCCCGGTTCTGCCACCGATCCAGCCCGGCTCGCTGAAGCTGACCCCCGGGGAAATCGACGCCCTCGTGCTTCCCCGGCGCCGCGCGGTCCTCAATTTTCCCAGTATCGACCGTTTTGTCGGCAACGAAGGTGCACTGCTGCAGTTTCGACCGATCTCATTGTTTGCCGAGGGCGGGCGTATTCGTGTCCTGGCCAACGGCAGCGAATCCGGGCAAAAGCCGGCCAGGCGGCAGTACTACCTGGCCAGCAACACCACCACCAGCATCGGCCTGGCGGTCGATGCGGAATTTGGCGAAGTCACGGGATTTGCGCTCCGGGGTGCAAGCCGCATGCAACTTGGCGGCAATCTGCTGTCCAGCCTCGAATTCAGTCCCGTCCAGGACCTGCCGGAGGGTGTCAACAGTTGTGGCACTGACGGATTCGACCTGAGTGTCGGAACCCCATCCATGCCAAGCGGAGTGTCCGCACTCAGCATGAGCGCCGCGCTGGCCGGTGAAGCGATCAGTTACCAGGCCGTGGTGGCTGTCGACACCGACTCGGAATGGCTGGCGGGCTTCG
>JAPHSB010000367.1 GCA_026193295.1 Lysobacterales bacterium | reverse complement strand
GCCGAACTGATCGATGAAATGTACTCGGAAGACAACAAGGCAGGCGAGGAATTCAACGCAATCTGCGGTTCGCACTCCGACTACATGTGGGAAATCCAGCTCGAAACGCGCTAGAGACTGTTGTTCCAGATCTGCACGTAAGAGCAAGGCTTTAAGGCGGGGCCAGGTCCGATTCGACAGGCCTGGCCCCGTTCGTTAGCAGCCCGATACCCCAATAGCAGAGAGGCGTCGTGAAAAAACTGCTCTCCACGTTACTTGTTGTCGTGATCGTCCTGGCCGGCACGATGGTTTATCGCGCTGAAACGGTTTTCGAGGACCGGCAACCCGGGCCGGCCTCCGGCTATTCGGAAATCCGGATCGATGAGCAGGCAGCAGTGCAGCGGTTTGCCCAGGCCCTGACGTATCCGACCGTGTCCTACGATGACCGCAGCCAGTTCGACAGCCAGGCATTCCGCGACTTCCGCCTCTTCCTCGAAGCGTCCTACCCGCTGGTCAGCGAGCAGGCCACGCGCACGGTGATCAACGACTACAGCCTGGTCTATCACGTTCCGGGCGCCGATCCGTCGCTGGATCCGGTCTTGTTCATGAGCCACTTCGACGTCGTGCCGGTCGAGGAGAACACGCTGGGCGAGTGGACTCATCCGCCGTTCGCCGGCACGGTGCAGGATGGCATCGTCTGGGGGCGCGGCAGCGTCGATGACAAGATCGGCGTGATCGCGCTGATGGAGTCGCTTGAAGCGCTGCTCGCCGACGGCATTCGCCCGCAACGCTCACTCTACCTGGCGTTTGGCCACGATGAGGAAGTCAGCGGCAGGGACGGCGCCGCGCGGGTCGCCGAATATTTCGAGAACCAGGGCATCCGCTTCGACTTCGTACTCGACGAGGGCGGCGCGATGACCCAAGGCATGCTCGCGGGTATCGACCGTCCCGTTGCCGTTATCGGCATTTCCGAGAAGGGCTATGTCAACCTGGTGCTGACCGTGCAGGCCCCCGGTGGCCATTCTTCGCAGCCGCCGCCGCAGACGGCGCTCGGTATCCTGGCCCGCGCGATCGTGCGGGTGGAAGACAACCCGTTTCCGGCCCGGCTGGATTTCCTGCTGCCGACGTTTGATGCCATCGGCGCGTACATGCCGTTCGGAACGCGGCTGGCGATGGGCAACCTGTGGTTGCTCTCGCCGCTGGTGAAACGCAACCTGCTGAGCGAAAAGGACTCGGCGGCGGGCATTCGAACAACGACCGCGGCCACCATGGCCAGCGGCAGCCCCAAGTCGAACATCCTGCCGACCCGCGCCACGGCCGTCATCAATTTCCGGATCCTGCCGGGCGAAACCGTGGAGACGGTGCGCCAGCGCGTGGTGGCGTTGATCGACGATCCGCGGGTTCAGGTCACGACCGAGTACGGCACCGACCCTTCGCCGGTGTCGCCGGTGGAGTCACGCGGCTACCGTATCGTGGCCGGCACCATTCGTGCCATGGACGAGGCCGCGCTGGTCGCGCCCTACATGGTGCGAGGCGGCACCGATGCCAAGTTCTTCTACCGGCTATCGCCGAATGTATACCGCTTTTTGCCGGTGTACGCCGATGCTGAGACCGTCGAGTACATACACGGCATCGATGAGCACCTGGCCATCGAAGATTACCTTCGGGCCATCCGCTTCTACTATCACGCGATCCGGCAGGCGGTCGCTGCGGGCTGAAGCCACGCCGTTCGCGGGGCGGCCGCAAGCTCGCGCAGCCGGCTTCGGAGATCGTCGAATTCGCGCGCCATCGCTTTGCGCTGCTTGCTGTCGAGCTGGTTGAGCACGTCGGCCAGGGCTGCGCTGATCACGCCCACGTTGTGCGCCAGGTATTCCCGGTAGCGCGGTGTTCGCTGGTCCTTGCGCGCCGCGTATGCCGCCTGCACCCGCTGCTGCCAACCCGGTTCGCGCTGCAACAACGGCTCGAGTGTTTTGAGCCATAAGGCCCGTTCCTCCAACCAGGCGCTGTCGAAACGCAGCAGACTGCCCGCGGCGGCCTGGAGCCGTTCCTTCTGTGCGGATTGCAGCGGCCCGGTAAAGCGGCGCAGGAAGTCAGCGAGGCTGTCGTAGCTGTCGCGCCGGTATTCCTCCTCGCTGCGGCCCAGGAACTCCTTTTCATATTCGCGCTGCCGCTCCCAGAGGCTCGCGCCGAACTCGGCCATCTGTGCGTCGCTCAACGTGGCACTGAAGTCGAGGGCCAACAACAGCATGGAAGACTCGGTCCGCTCCAGCGCAACCATGACATCGTCGGTCCATGACTGCACGACAGCGGCGCTCACCCCGGTGCCGAGGTCACGTTCGATCCGGTCCAGCATGGCGACGTATCGGACCAACTCCTCTTCGCGGTGCCATCGCAACAACGGTTCGAGCTGGCTCTCGAGGATTTTCCGCTGATCCCTTGTCAGGTCGACGTAGCCATCGACATACCAAGGGATCAGCCAATCCAGGTGGTTGTACGTGAAGGTCGCCGTGCAGCCCACGAGCAGGGCTGCACAAAGAAACAACGCCGTTATTCGACCGCTCAAATCAGCGATGATCGACGAAGGACTGCGAGCCCACGGCCGTCGACGACCTGACTTTTTCCAGGTAGGTTTTCAGTGAAGCCCACACCCGGCCGGACATTTCATCGGC
Organism: Lysobacterales bacterium; assembly: GCA_026193295.1. GTDB lineage: Bacteria > Pseudomonadota > Gammaproteobacteria > Xanthomonadales > SZUA-36 > CALKKN01. The sequence goes on along the minus strand of JAPHSB010000367.1, from coordinate 3,786 downwards.
TGCCGCCTGTTCCTCCAGCATCTCAAGGGAGACCCGCTTGAGTTCGGCCAGCACATCGTCCGGAAAAGCCCGCAATTCGACGCCATGCTCCTGCACGAGTGACTTCAGGGCGTCGCCGTTGTGGGCCTCGAAGTCTGCGTACATGTCCATGTTGGCCGCCTGGCAGGCGTACTTGACGATGGCCTGCAGATCGGAAGGCAGCGCCGCATAGGCCTCGGCATTGACGATACCCTCCAACGCGGTGCCCGGTTCGTGCCAGCCCGGGTAGTAGTAGTATTTCGCCGCGCGGAACAGGCCGAAAGCCAGGTCATTCATCGGGCCGACCCACTCGGTGGCGTCGATGGTGCCGTTCTGCAGCGCGGTGAACAGTTCCGCACCGGGGATGTTGACCGGCGTCCCGCCCACCCGCATCAGGACCTCGCCACCAAAGCCCGGGATGCGCATTTTCAGGCCTTTGAGGTCCTCCACGCTGTTGATTTCACGGTTGAACCAGCCGCCCATCTGCGTTCCGGAGTTGCCGATGGGCCAGGGAATGACGCCGAAGGGTGCGTAGAGCTCGTGGTACAGCTCGAGACCGCCGCCGTGGTAAAACCAGCCGTTGATTTCATTGCCGGTCAGGCCGAACGGCACGGTGGAGAAAAACGGCGAGGCCGCCATCTTGCCTTTCCAGTAGTAGGCGCCGCCATGGCCCATCTCGGCCGTTCCACGCTGGACCGCGTCGAATACTTCGAACGGCGGAACCAGTTCGTTGCCCCCGAATACCCTGACGGTCAGGCGGCCACCGCTCATCTCACCGATGATCCTGGCCAGGTAGTTGGCCCCGGTGCCGAGGCCGGGAAAGTCGCGCGGCCAGGTGGTGACCATTTTCCATTCCAGCGCTTCGTTTGGGCCGGCGCCGGTTCCTTCGGCACAGTCGGCCGGGCCGGACTGCCTGTTACAGGCAGCCAGTAAACCTGCTGATCCGGCCAGTCCGGCCAGTCCCGCGTTCTTCACGAATTTTCTTCTGTCCATGCTCCATACCTCGGTCAAACGAGTTGCAGGGGGCGTGATACGTCCCTTTCGGGCATCAACCAGTCCGGCACGTCCTCTCCGTTGGCTACGGAATGGGCCGGGCCGTTGCCCAGGTTGATGAAGTCGAACAACTCGCGGTCTGCTAGCTGCGAGGGCGAGACGTTGGCAATGGCCCGGAAAATGTTCTCGATGCGCCCCGGATGCTGGCGCTGCCACTGTGCCAGCATGGCCTTGATAGCCTGGCGCTGCAGATTGTCCTGTGACCCGCAGAGGTTGCAGGGAATCAGCGGGAACTGCCGCATATCGGCATAGCGGGCAATATCCTGTTCGCTGCAATAGGCCAGTGGCCGGATGACGACGTGCTCGCCGTCGTCGGACAGCAGCTTGGGCGGCATGGCCTTGAGCCTGCCACCGTTGAACAGATTGAGGAACAGGGTTTCGATGATGTCGTCACGGTGGTGGCCCAGCGCAATGCGCGTGACGCCATGGGAGCGGGCGAAATTGTAAAGTGCGCCGCGCCGCAGCCGGGAGCACAAACCACAGGTCGTCTTGCCTTCTGGAATGACACGCTTGACGACGCTGTAGGTGTCCTGTTCGATCTGGTGGAAGGGGACTCCGATTTCGCGCGCGTAGCGCGGCAGGACGTCCTGCGGGAAGCCTGGCTGCTTCTGGTCGAGGTTGACGGCGATGAGGTCGAACTTTACCGGGGCCCGCGTCTGCAGCGTCAGCAGGATGTCGAGCATCGTGTAGGAGTCCTTGCCGCCGGAAAGGCAGACCATGACGCGATCGCCTTCACCGATCATGTTGAAATCCGTGATGGCCCGGCCGGCATTGCGCTCCAGGCGCTTGACCAGCTTGTTGTTCGAGTAGCGTTGTCTCTCAGTCGTGTGCATGGCGCATATTCGCTTGGCGTAGCGCGCATTCTACGCGATTTCTGTACTATGCTTGTAGCGTGACCAAGTACACCCATGACCCGGCCGGCACCGTCCACCTGATCGCCGAACTCAGGGAGGAACACCGTGACCTCGACGAGGCCATCGCCCGGCTGTCGGAACATCCCAGCGTTGACCAGCTGCGCCTGACGCGGCTGAAGAAACGCAAGCTCAAGCTCAAGGATTGGATCAGCCACCTGGAATCACAACTGATCCCCGACCTGGACGCCTAGTCGGCCTCACCCTCGCGCAGCACCTGCGGCGCCACGCGCATGATGCCATGACGGATGTCCGTGCTCAGGATGAAGCGGGCATCGTCGCTGATTTGCCCGATGACTTCGTCGAATTCCAGTTTCTCCTCGGCATTCGTCGTCAACACACCATTGTCGCGCAACAGGCCGATGAATTGCCGGAACAGGTTGCGATCGGAAAACTCCGGTGCCGCGATTTCGTGCAATTGGGCGATGCGCTGTGCGGTCAGGTGGCACAGCCGTTCCAGCTCGCCGCGGGTCAGCCGTCCCGAGCCGTTCTTGGCCAGGATGGCCATGGTGATGTAGTAGCGCTCGAAGGTCTGCAGCAGACCATGGCCCATGATCCGGAGTTGCAGGTCCTCGCGGCTGCCGCCATCGGGGCACCGCAAGAGATCGCTCTCCGGTTTCCGCTCCAGCAGGCCCCGGGCCGTGAGCCAGTCGATCTGCTTGTCGATGGCCTGCTCGAATCCGGCTTCGTCCCATGGCAGGAAAAGCTCCGCCTTCAGAAATGGAAACACGGCCCGCCCGATGCGCTTGATGCGTTCGGGCCTGATGCTACGGACATTGAGGAAACAGCTGGCCACCAACGAGGGCACGGCCAGCAGGTGCGACACGTTGTTCCGGAAGTAGGCCAGCAGGACAGTCTGGTCTGCACGGACCTCGATGATGTCGCCGAGTGGGTGGTCGCGGCTCTCGACCACGCCCAGTTCGATCCCGTAGGCGATGATCTCCTGAGGTGACTTTTCGGTGTAGGTGACACGATCGGAGTAAGCACATACCTTCAGCATGTCAAGATACAGCGCCAGCTGCTGCTCTAGTTCCCCGCGGTCCATCGCCAGCTTGCGCATGGTCAGCAGGATGGCGGCCAGCAGGTTGACAGGATTGACGTGGGTTGCCTGGTTCATGCCGGTCATGATGCGGTTGCCCAAGCGGGCGACCAGCGGGTTGAGCCAGACCGGCCGTTCCTCCGAACCCAGGGATTGGTCGCGCCAGTCCGGCGACACCTCGTCGAGCATCTGGTCCAGGAAGATGGGTTCGGCGAAGCTCACGTGCACCTCGCCATAGCGCTTCCTGAGGATGCCGAGCGCTTTGAACAGATCACCCAGAGACTCGCTCTTCTTCTGCTGGCCGGAAAGCTCGGCCGTGTAGCTGCTGCCTTCGACCAACCGCTCGTAGCCGACGTAGATGGGCTGGAACAGGATCGGCCGGTTGGGCGCGCGCAGGTAGCCGCGCACGGTCATCGACAGCATGCCGCCTTTGGGTTGCAACAACCGTCCGGTGCGGCTGCGGGTGCCCTCGACGAAATACTCGATGGCGGTGCCGTTGGACAGGATGCGCGACAGGTACTCGTTGAAAACCGCCGCATACAGTTTCTGTGAGCGGAAGCTGCGGCGCAGGAAAAAGGCTCCGCCCATCCGCAGGAAATGGCCCAGCACCGGCAGGTTGAGATTGACGCCGGCGGCCACGTGCGGTGGCACCAGGCCGTTGATGTACACGAAGTAGGAAACCAGCAGGTAGTCGATGTGGCTGCGGTGGCAAGGGACGTAGATAATCTCGTAATCGGGCGCCAGTTTCTGGAAACCACGGAAATG
>JAPHSB010000101.1 GCA_026193295.1 Lysobacterales bacterium | reverse complement strand
TGACCCCAAATCTCTGACCCCAAATCTCTGACTCCAAATCTCCAAATAACTCGAAATCGTTCCGTCTACGTGCCATGCTTTTGCTCGCAGGTGACACAACCTGCCTTACACCGGTGATGATCATGAAGCGTGCATGCTTTTTGGTAATTGCAGTACTGACCCTGGCGGCTTGCGCGACCTCAGGTCCGGTGGGCCGGGAAAAAGCCTACTCCTCCGTGGCTTTCTCACCCGATCATTCGCTGCTTGCCTTTGCCGATGCAGCGGAAATTCGCGTTCTCGAAGTCGAGACCCACAGGCTGGTAAACACCTTGCGTCAATTGCCGCAATACACCAAAGACGCGGATCCGGTGGACTACCGCCATGGTGTGGGCGACACCCTGGTGTTTCTGGACAACCAGCGCATCGCAACGACGGGCATGGGCGGCCTGGTTTCCATCTGGGATGTTCGCAGTGGCAGCCGCCTGTCGCTGATCGACCCGCCGAGCGCCGAGGTGTTTGCGTCGACCCTTGATTTTTCCCCTGCCGCCAATCGCCTGATCATCGGCACCGGCGACGGTGAGGTCTTCCTGACCCGCCTGAACGGCGACATGGCCGGACCTCTGTTGCCCCTCGCCCCACTGGGTGGCTACGTCTGGGATCTGCAGTTCGGGCAGGATGGGCGATATTTCGCATCCGCATCGATGCCGCCAAAGCCCGAGGTCGTGGCGGCGGCCGATCCGGCAAGCAACAGCCCGGCAGCTGGACAGATCAACGAAGGCTTGAGTGCCCAGGGGCAGCAGCAATTCAGTGAACCTGCCGACACCTCGAACGTGGCCATCTGGGACGCCGAATTGCTGGAAAAAGTGGGCGACCTGGACGGTGCCCGCGAAGTCTACAAAATGGCCCTGGTACCCGGGGAGAGAACCTTGCTGACGGCGGGTGACGAGGTCCGGATGTGGGAATTCCTCACGCTGGCGCAGGCGGGCGAGGTGAAGGATCCCAGCATGGTCCTGCAGGGCATCGGGGTGGGGACCATGGCGGCGGTCACCGTCATCGGCCTGGCGGCCGGGGCCGCGTTCGGCGCGCCGCTCATGATGTTCGATCCCTTTACCGCTACCCAATTGGCATTGGCGCCGGCCGCCCTGGCCCTCCGTCCCGAAGCCTGTATCCGTTCCGTGGCCGTCTCGCCGGATGGCCAAACCATCGCCAGCACCACCCGGGGCCCGTCGCACAATGTCATGGCGGTGATCGATCGGACCAGCAACAAAGTCGTCGACAAGTGGAAGGCGGACTTCTATGTCTGCGACATGGAATTCAGCCCGGACGGGCACTACCTGTTGACGGCCACGACCACGGGGGTCCTGATGTACGACACCGTCGACTGGAAGAGGACCAACCTCAAGGATATCGGCGTTAAATGACGGCGGCGCGCCGCCTTACCCCGAGTGGCGGGTATCGGCCGCTGCGGCGCCCGGCGCATCGCGCGACGGGATGCGGTAGAGCCAGGCGGCCAGCCCCACGCCGAACAGCGCCAGCGCCCCGCGCAGCCAGGGGTTTTCGACGAAGAAGACGATCGAGGTGGCCAGCGTGAGTAACAGCAGCGCAATCGCCGTCAGCTTGGTGCGCCAGGGCATCGCGCGGTGCTGCTGCCACTCCAGGATGGCGGGGCCGAACAGGCGGTTGTTGAGCAGGGCGTTGTAGAAGCGCCGGGAAGCGCGCGCGTAGCACGCGGCGGCGAGCAGCAGGAACGGCGTGGTCGGCAGCACCGGCAGGAAGATGCCGGCCAACCCGACCACCACGAAGCCGCTGCCGACCAGCACCAGGGCGGCGCGCACCGAGGGTGAGGGGTGCTTGCGTACGTGGTCGGAGTAATCCCGCTGCTGGCGTCGGTTCTGGCCCATGCGGGGAGTATCTCCCGCGGTTTTGCGGCCTGTCCAGCGGCCTGCCGGCGTGGCAGCGAAGCAGAGCCTTCCGTAAGGCTTCGGCACCTGCTTTGCGGTACAGGTCGTCTATACTTGCCTTCGACGCGCGGAGGAAAAGGCTTGGATCGACCGTTCCCCTCATATCAAGGCAGCGAACCGTTTGCGTTCGTGTGCTATTCGCACAGCGATGCGGAGACCGTTTATGCCGACCTGGCCGAGCTCGATCGCAACGGCCTGCACTTCTGGTACGACGAGGGCATCCAGGCCGGCACCTCGTGGCGCGCGGAGATCGCGGCCGCCATCAAGGGCGCGTCGAAATTTCTGTTCTTCATTTCCGCCGCCTCGCTCAAGTCCACCCACTGCCTGCGGGAAGTGGACTACGCGCTCTCGCACGACATCGAGATCATCCCCGTCTACCTCGACGACTCCGACCTGCCCGGCGAGCTGGAGCTGGTTCTGAACCGCGTGCACGCGCTGTTCCGTTCCACCGACTCGATGTACCTGCAGCACCTCACCGATGCCTTGCGGGGCAGCAAGGGCCGGGCGCCGCTGCGGCGGCCCGCGAAGAAGCGCAAGCGCAGCGGCCTGGTCATCGCGGCCGCCGTGGGCGTCTTGATGGTGTTCGCCCTGGTGTGGACGCTGCGCGATTCGGACAGCGGCGGCGGGCGCAGCGATGCCGCCACCGTTGTCGCGCCCAGCGCCTTCGACCGCTACCTCGAGGGGCTCGAGCTGATGGAGCGCTGGGACAAGGGCGACAACCTGGCCACGGCGACCGGGCTGTTCCGCGAAGCCACGACGCTCGACCCGGAGTTTGCGCTGGCCTACGCCCG
>JAPHSB010000255.1 GCA_026193295.1 Lysobacterales bacterium | reverse complement strand
GGTGAAGATCCTGCTGGGCGAGCTGCAGCCGGAGCAGGGCCTGGTCCGCCGGGGCACCAAGCTGGAGGTTGCCTATTCGGACCAGCTGCGCGGCCATCTCGACCCCGACAAGGACCTGATCGACAATGTCTGCGAGGGGCAGGACTTCATCGACATCGGCGGCCGGCGCCGGCACGCGATTTCCTACCTGGGCGACTTCCTGTTTGCCCCGAACCGCGTGCGCATGCCGGTCAAGGCTCTGTCCGGCGGCGAGCAGAACCGCGCGGTGCTGGCCAAGCTGTTCAGCAAACCGGCCAACCTGCTGGTCCTGGACGAACCCACCAACGATCTCGACATCGAAACCCTGGAGTTGCTCGAGGAAATCCTGCTGGGCTTCGAAGGCACCGTGCTGCTGGTCAGCCACGACCGCGACTTCATGGACAACGTGGTCACCAGCCTGCTGGTGCTCGACGGCCGCGGCAACATCAGCGAACACGTGGGCGGCTACAGCGATTGGGAAGCACGTGGGGGCCGGCTGTCCGAGGGGCAGCCACGGCCTGTAGCCGGGGCCGACGACAAGGCCAAGCCGAACTCCGCAGGCCAGCAAAAACCCCAGGCAAAGCAGAAACGCAAATTGTCCTACAAGGAACAAAGAGAGCTGGAGCGTTTGCCGGCGGAGATCGAGTCGCTGGAGCAGCGCAAATCAGGTTTGGAACAGACCTTGTCGGCTCCAGGTTTCTACCGGTCCCCAGCGGAAGAAGTGCAGCAAGTCACGCAGGACCTTGCGGACGTGATTGCACGGCTCGAGCAATCCTTCGCGCGCTGGGATGAACTCGAAAGCGAGGGCTGACGCGATTCGATGCCTGGGTCATGCGGACTCACTAGCCAGCCAGATGGTGTGCCGCGCGCCCTTGTTGCCGTGGGCGTATACCCGCACCTCTTCGACCTGCAAGCCGCAGCGCCGCAGGCTGTCCTCGAAGTCGCGGTCCGGACCCGCCGACCAATAGGCAATGACGCCGCCAGGGCGCGAAGCTCTCTGCGTGGCGGCGATGCCGGCGAACGAGTAAAGCCAGTCATTGCTGTCGCGCGTCAGGCCCTCCGGGCCGTTGTCGACATCCAGCGCGATCACGTCAAAGCTGGCCGGGCTGCGGCGCAACAGTTTGCCGACATCGCCCACGTAGATGCGGGTCCGCAGATCGTCCAACGGCCGGCCGCTCCGCTCGCCCAGCGGGCCGCGATTCCACTCCACTACTTCGGGAATTAGCTCCGCCACGGTTACCTCGGCACGCGGCCCGAGCGCGTCGAGAGCGGCCGCCAGTGTGAAGCCCATGCCGAGGCCGCCGATCAGCACGCGAGCTTCGTTGCGATTCTTGAGCCGCTTGCACGGCAGCGCGCCGAGGGCGTCCTCGGAGCCATGCTTGCGGGTGTTCATGAGCTCCTGGCCACCGGTCAGCTTGATGAAAAAGTCATCCTTGCCCTGGTAGAGAGAAAGTGATTTCTCCGTGCCCGGGATGGGCGCTTCGCCCAGCAGGGTCCAGTGGCGCATTTCCGATCCAGCGTGAAGGGGCGTCCTTTATAAGCTGACGGGGTGACCGGTGCAAGCAGCTTGCGGTTTAGGCGCGATGATGCGGCGAGGAATGTGTGGTCGTTGACATTTTGAAAAAGTCGAGTTAACTTGAGTTTCGGAATCAAGCCATCTATCGGAGCCCGCCATGAACGTCACCGTTGCCTGCACGCAGATGGCCTGCAGCTGGGATCTCGCCGAGAATCTCGACCGCGCCGAGCGCCTGGTGAAGGAAGCCGCTGACCAGGGTGCGCAGATCGTACTGCTGCAGGAACTGTTCGCCACGCCCTACTTCTGCATCGATGTGCAGGAGCGGCATTTCGACCTGGCCCAACCGCTGCAGGGAAATCCCCTGATCGAGCGCTTCCAGAAATTCGCGCAGGCGCATGAACTCGTGCTGCCCATCTCTTTTTTTGAGCGTGCCGGGCCGGCCTATTACAACGCGGTGGCGATCATCGACGCGGACGGCCGCATTGCCGGGCATTACCGCAAGAGCCACATACCGCAGTTCCCCGCCTACGAGGAGAAATACTATTTCAGCCCCGGCGACACCGGCTTCCTGGCCACCGACACCCGCTACGGCCGCCTCGGCGTGGCTATTTGCTGGGACCAGTGGTTTCCGGAGGCGGCCCGAGCCATGGCGCTCGCCGGCGCCGAGATCCTGTTCTATCCAACCGCGATCGGCAGCGAGGTGTTCCAGCCCGATCTCGACAGCCGGGACCATTGGCAGAACGTCATGCGCGGCCACGCGGCGGCCAACGTCATGCCAGTGGTAGCGTCGAACCGGGTTGGAACGGAGCGCAGCGGCGAGATCAAGATGACGTTTTACGGCTCATCGTTCATCACGGATCACTTGGGCAATGCGCTCGTCACGGCGGACCGCGACTCCGCAACGGTACTGACCGCCACCTTCGACCTGGCCGCGGTCCGTGAATACCGGCGCTCCTGGGGCGTATTCCGTGACCGCCGCCCGGACCTGTATGGCTCGCTGCTGACGCTCGACGGCACACAGCGGGCGGATGGACGGGTCCGGTAACAAACTATGACCCTGCTGCAGCGCTTCGGCGTCTACTCGGTCATCGGCACCATCAGCCTGATGCCGTTGCTGGTGTTGCCCGCCATGATCGGCACGCTGGTAGACGAAACGGCGCTGAGCGAAGCACAGGCGGGCTGGTCGGCGTCGCTCAATTTCTTCGGCGGAGCGGCGGCCGCGCTGGCGATGGCCCTGCGCATGCATCACCTGGACTTGCGGCGGGTCGCCATCCTGGCCTTCACGGTCGCTGCCCTCGGCGACCTCGCTTCGGCGTTCACGGGAAACCATGCCACAGTCTTCCTGCTGATCCGCCTGGTCGCCGGAATCGGCGCCGGTGCCGCCTACACCGTGGTGGTCGCCGCGTTCGCCCGCCTCCCCGACGTGGATCGCGGTTACGGCCTGTTCGTGACCCTCCAATTCATCGTCAGCGGCCTTGGGCTGTATGCCTTGCCCGTCTATTCGGAGGTGCTGGGCGTCGAAGGCATGTTCCTGTCGATCGCCGCGCTGGATGTCGCCGGCTTGGCAATGACGCGATTCCTGCCGGGCCGCGCCATCGACGCACCGGGCTTCAGCGGGCTCAAGACCGAGTTGCATGTACTGCTGGCCTGGGCCACCTTGCTGGGCGCGCTTGGTTTCGCGATCTTTGAAGCCGCCAACACCGCGCAGTTTACTTACGTGGAACGCCTCGGTGTTTCGCTGGCGCTGACCGACCAGCAGGTCGGCTCGGCGCTGTTGATCGCCTCCCTGGCCGGCATCCCGGGGGCTTTCGTTATTGTCCTGCTGGGCAGCCGCTTTGGGCGGGTCGCACCACTGACCCTGGGGATTGCACTGAGCATCTGCGGACTGCTCACTTTGATCACGGGCGACTCCTTTGCCAGCTATCTGCTCGGCACTTCGCTGATGGGTTTTTCCTGGGCATTTTGTCTGCCCTACATACAGGGCCTGCTGGCCGAACTGGATCCGCACGGCAGCGCCGTCGCCGCCGGCTCGGCCTCGTCCACGATCGGCGGCTCCATCGGCCCCGGGCTGGCCGCGCTGGCGGTCGGGGGCGGCTCCTACACGCGCGTCCTGGGGCTTTCCATCTGCCTCTTGCTGGCTGCGCTGGCGAGTTTCTGGCTCGCCAGTCGCCGGGCAGTCATGGATTAGCACTTCACAAGGTAACCAAGGCCATGAACGATAAATACGACACGCAAGACCCCCGCAGCCTGGGTTTCTACATGCCCGCTGAGTTTGCACCGCACACCTGCTGCTGGATGGCCTGGCCGTGCCGCCCCGGCCTGTGGGAGGATCCAGCCGCAGTCGCCCGGGAGTACGCTGATGTCGCCAACGCCATCGCCCGCTTCGAGCCGGTGAACATGTTGGCGCCTCCCGGCAAACGCGACGAGGCGCTGGCCTTGCTGGGAGAAGGCGTCACCCTGGTCGAAATGCCCATCGACGACTCCTGGGCGCGGGATTCGGGCCCCAACTTCCTGATTAACGCGGACGGTGAACTGGCCGGCTCGACCTGGACGTTTAATGCCTGGGGCGGCAAATATCAGCCCTTCGACCAGGACGCCCAAATGGGTTCGCGGATTCTGCGACTGGCGGGTGCGCGGGAATTCAGTTCGACACTGGTGGCCGAAGGCGGTGGCATCACGGTAGATGGAGAAGGCACGGTCATCACTACGGAGTCCTGCTTTCCCAATGCGAATCGCAATCCGGGCATGACCCGTTCCGAGATCGAGGCGGAATTGTGCCGCACGCTGGGGGCGGAAAAGGTCATCTGGCTGCCGGGGGACCCCGGGGAAACCGAGACCGACGGCCACGTCGATGGCATCGCCGCGTTTATCGAACCCGGCCGGGTCCTGCTCGAAATCTGTCCTGACCGGAAACTTTCACACTACGACACGGGCCAGCGCAACCTCGCAGCGCTGAGCGGCCAGACCGATGCCCGCGGACGCCGGCTGGAAATCGAATTCATACACGAGGGCCATTATCACCCCGAACTGTGGACCCGGGAGTGCAAGTCCTACGTGAACTCCTACCTGGCCAACGACGCCGTCATCGTGCCGGGCTATGGCGACGAGCGGGACGCCGCTGCCGTGGAGACCTATCAGAGACTTTATCCGGAGCGCGTCGTCGTGCAGGTGCAGATCGGCCACATCGCACTGGGCGGCGGCGGCATTCACTGCATTACGCAGCAGCAACCAGCGGCGGCCTGAACTCCATGTGTCCGCGGCAACAGGTCGGGTTGCGCAAAACCCCTACCGGCACGCACCAGCGCGGGCGCGAACGCCGTCAGTTACTGCTCGAGGCGGCTTACGACTTGCTGTGCGAGCGGGATATCGAGGAGGTCACTTTCCGTGATATCGCGGCCCGGGCCGGGGTTCCGGAAGGCTCGGCGTATCACTTTTACGCCAACCGCTATGACCTTTTCACGGCCCTTGCCAGTGAACTGAGCGAGCTGTTCGTTACCGCGCACCAGCGCAGAGTCCCGGCGCGGCAGCGGCGTAACTGGAGGGGTCTGGCGGGATACCTGGTCGAGGTGGGCGCGCGAGTCTACGCGCAAAACCCGCCTGCGCGGCAGCTATTGATCGGCGGCAAAACGCCACCCGAAGTGAAGCAGGCAGACCGTATCAACGACCGCGCGGTGGGTGACGTCATGCACCAGGTCTTCGCGCTTCATTTCGATATTCCGGACAGCGACGAAATACGCGCAGCATTTTACTACTTCATTGAAATCACCGACCTGCTGTTCTCCCTCTCTGTCATCGAGCACGGGGAGATCACGCCGGAGATGCTGGCCGAGGCGAAGCGCGCGGGCATCGCTTACCTGGCGACCTATCTCGCCGATGAAAACCCGCACTAGGGAGCTCTGGTCTCCAGCGCCAGTTTCACCGCAGCCACCAGCTCGTCGTCATAAGGTCTGGTGCGCGGGCTGAATTCGGCGATGAGTTTGCCATCGCGGCCGATAAGGTACTTGTGAAAGTTCCACGTCGGGTAGGTCCCGGAAGCCTCGGCAAGCGCTGCGTAAAAAGGATGGGCGCCATCACCCTTCACCGTGGTTTTTTCGAACATCGGGAACTGTACGCCGTAGGTCAGGCGGCAGAACTCTTCGATCTGCGCCTCCGTGCCCGGCTCCTGGCCCATGAAGTCGTTGGACGGAAAACCGAGCACCACCAAGCCTTGCGAGCCGTACTCGTCGTAGAGCTTTTCCAGGCCGTCATACTGCGGGGTGTTGCCGCACTTGGAGGCAGTATTCACCACCAGAACGACATCTCCTGAGTAGGCTTCGCACAGGTTTACGTCCTCGCTGGACGCCAGCCGGCGGAAATCCTGGTCCAGCAGCGCACTGTCGCAGGCCAGTACAGGGAAGCTTAGCAGTCCGATTACAACGGCGAGCAAGGTTTTCATGCAATTCTCCTGGGATTGTAGAGTCGCATTGTATAATATTTGTACAATATAGCAAGGCCACTCACGCAGCAGTTCTTCGAACCAGCTCCGCAACCAACCGTTCGCGCTGTTGGCGATTGCCCGCGGTGCCGGGCAGGATGGCGGCCAGGTGGGGTTGCCGGTCCAGCCAGAACTTGCCACTCACTTTGCCCGCCTCCGGCGCGGCGGCCAGCCAGACAATCGTGTCAGCGCCCTGCTCAGCGGTCCGCAGCAAAGGCCGCATCAGCCGATAGAATCCCGGCAGGGAATTCTGCACGCCTGGCGTATCGGCCCAGCCCGGGTGCATGGCATTGACCACCACCCCGGTGCCCTCCAGCTGCCTGGCCCAGTGCTGGGTCAGCAGCATCAGGCCGCGCTTGGCCTGGGCATAAGCCCGGCTCCCATCGTAGTCGCCTTGCTCGCTCTCCAGATCACCCAGGTCGATACCGCTCAGGTACATACCCCCGGAAGACACATTGATGACACGTGACGGCGCCGATGCCTGTAGTCGCGGTATTAACAACTGCGTCAGCAGGAATGGCCCGAGCAAGTCGGTGGCAAACGCAGTTTCCAGCCCCTCGGCGGTCTCCATGCGCGCCACCGGCAGCACTGCGGCATTATTGATCAGCACGTGGATCTCGGGCTCTTGCTCGAGCAGACGTCGAGCCAATGCCCGGACCTCCGACATGAGGCTCAGGTCCGCGCATTCCGAGGCGACCCGATCGTTGCCGGTCGCCGAAACAATCTCGCCGCGCGCCTGCTTCAGCCTGGTCCGGCTGCGGCCAACCAGGACAACACGCGCACCGAGGCCGGCCAGGCGCTCGGCGGTAATCCGGCCCAGGCCCGACGTGGCCCCGGTGATGATCACGGTGCGGTCCTCCAGCGAAACGGCCAGCGGCTGCCAGGACGCCTTGCGTCGTTCATAGCCGAAACGCGTGAAGCCCAGCGCACCGGGCAGCACCATTCGATCGAGCAGGTCGCGCAGCAGCGAGTCACCGGGCACCGGCGGTTCGGCCGACAGGGCCTGCTGAAGGCCGGCCATGGCTTGCTTTCCAATCCGCTCCAGCAAGCCACCCAGCAAGGGTTGCAGCAGGCCCCCGAAGCCGGACAGGGAGATATCGGCCGTGTAGTCAATCTGCGTTCCGCCTTCGATTTCAGTGAAGCGAATGTCGTCCGTGGCGTGAATGGCACCACCCTGCCCCTCCAGCACCACCCGGCGTGGCGGTTCGAAATGCGTGATCCGGTAACGCATTGCGGTACTGGACAGTCCCGACCTGACCACTACCTGGAATTCGGTACCCTCGCCGACCGGTCCGTCGGTCAGCTTTTTCGACTCGCAGACGCCCGGATCCCACTGCTCGATATATGAGAAGTCACTGGTGTAGCGAAACACGTCCTCGATGGTG
>JAPHSB010000273.1 GCA_026193295.1 Lysobacterales bacterium | reverse complement strand
GGCGAGATCGAAGAGCAGGCGGTCGCGGAAGGCATGCGGAACATGTACCTGGACGGGCTGAACAAGTGCCTGGCCGGCGTCACGACACTGGATGAGGTGCTGCGGGTAACGCAGGAAGCCTGATGCCGCTGTTCGAATACAAGGCGGTGGATCCCAGCGGCGAGACCGTGCAGGGCACCATGGAGGCCGCGTCACTGGACCTGGTGGTATTGAAGCTGCAGGAAGCGGGCAACGTCCCGCTGCAGGCGCGCGAGTCCGGCAGCGGTGGCTTTGGCCTGGCCGGGCTCAGGTTCGGCCGGCGCGGGATGAGTTCACGCGAGGTTGGCGAATTCACCCAGCAATTGGCCACCCTGCTGGGGGCCGGTTTGCCGCTGGACCGTTCCCTGCAGGTGCTGCTGGACCTCGCCGAGAGTGAGCGGGTCAAGCGCACCGTGGCGGAAATCCGCGACCGCGTGCGCGAGGGCGGCAGCCTGTCCGATGCGCTCGAGGAACAACACGGCGCCTTCAATCGCCTGTTCGTCAACATGGTGCGGGCCGGCGAGGTCGGCGGCACGCTGGACGTTACGCTGGACCGGCTGACCGATTACCTGGAGCGTTCCCGCGCCCTGAAGGACAGTGTCATCTCGGCGCTGATCTACCCGATCTTGCTGCTGGTGCTGGCGGCCGGCTCGCTGATCCTGCTGCTGGTTTACGTGATTCCCCAGTTCACGCCGATCTTCGAGGAACTGGGCGGCGACCTGCCGCTGATCACGAAGATCGTGCTCGGGGTGGGGTCGGTCCTGCAGAATTTCTGGTGGGCCATCATCCTGCTGACGGTGCTGGCGGTGACGCAGTTTCGCCGCATGCTGGCCGACGCCGAGAAGCGCTTCGCCTGGGACGGCCGCGTGCTGGGGATGAAATGGGTCGGTGACCTGGTGAGCAAGATGGAGACAGCGCGCCTGACGCGGACGCTGGGCACGCTGCTGACCAATGGCGTGCCGTTGCTGTCGGCACTTTCGATCGCGCAGAATGTCATAACCAACACGGTGCTGCGCCGCGAGGTTACCGACGCGGCGCGCGAGGTAAAGACCGGCGGCGGCCTGGCGCGCAACCTGGCGAAGGGAGGGCACTTTCCCCGGCTCGCCCTGCAGATGATCAGCGTCGGCGAGGAAACGGGCCAGTTGGACGGGATGTTGATGAAGGTATCCGACACCTACGATATCGAGGTGCGCAATACCATCGACCGCCTGTTGTCGGTATTCACACCGGTGGTCACGCTGTTGCTGGCCGTTATGATCGGCACCATCGTGATGTCGGTGCTGGTGGCCATCCTGGGAATCAATGACCTGGTCGGTTGAGTGTTCCGTCCGGTCGACGCATGAAATAGGAAGGAGTTGTTGCCCATGAAATGGAACTCGAGGAAAGAGAAAGCGTACAGCGGACGAGCGGCCGCCGGCTTCACGTTGGTCGAGCTGCTGCTGGTGCTGGTCATACTGGCGTTGATCGGGGGCCTGGTGTTGCCCGGCATCATCGGCAAGGCGGAGGGCGCCAAGGTCAAGGCGGCCTCATCGCAGATCAGCCGCCTGGCGATGGCTGTTGAGAGTTACTACCTGGATACCGGGAGCACGCCGGACAGCCTCGACCTGCTGGTCAATGAGTCCGGTAACGTGGGCGGCTGGAACGGGCCCTATGTCAAGCCTTCGAGCCTCAAGGACCCCTGGGGCAGGGAATACGTTTACCAGTACCCCGGCGAGCACGGCGATTTTGACATTTACTCGCTCGGCGCGGACGGCCAGCCCGGTGGTGAAGGTAAAAACGCCGACATCAACAGCTGGGAGTAGAGTGAGTCTTGCTTCCCTTCTTTCGCCTTACGGCGAAAACCGGCCGCGCTCGACTGCATGAAGGAGTCCGCCTCTGGCTTTGCCAGCCGGCGGACATGGATAGGGAATGAAGCTTCACACCCAACACGGACCAAATCTCGCATCCAACGGACAACGTGGGTTTACGCTGGTCGAGCTGCTCGTCGTCCTGGTCATCGCGGCACTGGCGATGGCCCTGGTGGGCACCTCCATATCGCGCAGTATCAGCGGCGCAGAGATGCGCACGGCCGCACGCAAAGTGGCCGCTTCGCTTCGCTACACGCGCACCCACGCCATTCTGACCAAGTCGGAGCAGGTGTTCCTGGTCGATACGGAAAAGCACAGCTTCCAGGCCGCCGACCGGCAGCAGGAAACGCTGCCGAAGGGCATGAACGTGGAGCTGAACACGGCGCGCTCGGAACTCACCTCGGAAACCGCGGGCGGCATCCGCTTCTACCCGGACGGGGGCTCCACCGGGGGCAATGTGCGGCTCGAAGCCAATGGGCG
>JAPHSB010000258.1 GCA_026193295.1 Lysobacterales bacterium | reverse complement strand
TGCAGTTCCTGGATATCGATGGGGTCGAGCAGGGCCTCCTTGGCCAGCAGCATCGCTTTCTCGGCGGTGCCGCCGATTCCGACCCCGAGCATGCCGGGTGGGCACCAGCCGGCACCCATCACCGGCACCATTTGCAGCACCCAGTCGACGACCGAGTCGGAGGGGTTGAGCATGGCGAACTTGGTCTTGGCTTCCGAGCCGCCGCCCTTGGCTGCCAGGTGCACGTCCAGCCGGTCACCGGGAACGAGTTCGTAGTGGATCACGCAGGGGGTATTGTCGCCGGTGTTCCGGCGCGCACCGTCCGGGTCTTCCAGGATCGACGCGCGCAGCGTGTTGTCCGGATCCAGGTAGGCGCGGCGTACGCCCTCGTTGACCATGTCGCTCACGCCCATGCTGCCTTCCCAGCGAATGTTCATGCCCACGCGCAGAAACACCGTGACGATCCCGGTGTCCTGGCAAATCGGGCGATGGCCCTGGGCACACATGCGCGAGTTGATCAGGATCTGGGCCATGGCGTCCTTCGCCGCCGGGTTGGCCTCTCTCTCGTACGCCTGGTTCAGGGCTTGTATGAAATCGACCGGATGGTAATAGGAGATGTACTGAAGCGCATCGGCCACGCTTTCGATCAGGTCTTCTTGACGGATTACGGTGCTCATAGTGAGTTCTCTCGTTGCAAAACGAAGTTCCTTCGGGAATGGTGACGCGCCGGTCACCGGATGCTCTCATACTAACGCAGGCGTTACCGCGCGTGACATGATCTGACACCCGGGGAACCCGCTTTTTTGTCCTCGCGTGCGGGCATGGCATGCAGCGAGCATATAGAATAGAAGGGCAAGCAATTCCACCCCAAATCGACAGGAGAAGTCAGCATGGCAACCTATGAATGCAAAGTATGCGGCATGAGCGTCAACGCCACCTGCGGCCACTGCGATGCCCCGCTCGAGAACGACACGCTCGAACTGCCCGACGGCAAGAAGGTTCAGATATCAAAGTGCCCCAATGGCCACGGCAAGATCAAGTCACCCCTGTGCTGCGGCCAGGACATGACCTGCTCAATTGAATAACGGGCGACGATCGCTTCGTGAACAAAATCATCGAGTGCGTGCCCAACTTTTCCGAGGGCCGCGATCCCGCGGTCATCCGGCAGATCACCGACGCTATTGAAGCGGTGCGCGGCATCCAGTTGCTGGATGTGGATCCCGGGGAAAGCACGAACCGGACGGTTGTGACGTTCATCGGTGCGCCGGAGCCCGTCGCCGAGGCAGCTTTTCGCGCAGTTCGGAAAGCGGCCGAGTTGATCGATATGTCCCGGCACCAGGGTGAACACGCCCGCTTCGGGGCCACCGACGTTTGTCCGTTCGTTCCGGTATCCGGTGTCACCATGGAAGAATGCGCAGACGTCGCCCGCGCGGTTGGACGGCGCATCGGCGATGAATTGGGTATTCCGGTTTTCCTTTACGAGCACGCCGCGAGCCGGCCGGAGCGGCGCAACCTGGCCGATGTGCGCGCCGGCGAATACGAAGGCCTGGAAAAGAAACTGGCAAAGCCTGACTGGCAGCCGGATTTTGGCCCGGCCGCCTTCAACCGCAAGTCCGGAGCCACGGCCGTGGGCGCCCGAGAATTCCTGATCGCCTACAACATCAACCTCAACACCACCGACCGCCGCTACGCCAACGAGATCGCTTACGAGCTGCGCGAGCGCGGCCGCTGGAAGCGGTCCGGAAACATCAAACCGTTCTATTACAAGGGCAGCGTCGTGAATTTCGCGGAAGGCGTCTACCCCGACGGTAATTCTGACTTCGTCGCCGCCTCCTTCGAAGAGCTGGCGAACTATTACCAGGAAAGCTACGGTCGCGATCTGCATGAACGCTATCGCCGCATCGGGCTCGACCCGGCCAACCTGGCCGGCAGTCCGGTCTACAAGGACGGGCTGTTCACCCACCTCAAGGGCATTGGTTGGGTAGTCGAAGACTACGGCTGTGCGCAAGTCTCGCTGAATCTCACCAACTACAAGGTCACGCCGCCCGAGGCGGTGCTGGAAGCCGCTCGCGAACTGGCGCAGCAGCGGGGCATGGTCGTCACCGGTTCGGAAATTGTCGGCGTGGTGCCGTTCGCCGCCATGCTGGGCGCCGGGCGCCATTACCTGAGACGGATGCAGAAATCGACCGGCATGCCGGCGCGGGACATCGTGACCACGGCCGTGCAGGCCATGGGCCTGACCGACGTTGCGGAGTTCGACATCGACAGGAAAGTCATCGGTATGCCGGCCTCGACCGGCCCGTTGGCCGGACTGGACGTCGGCGCTTTTGTCGATGAAGTCTCGCGCGACACACCGGCCCCCGGCGGCGGTTCGATCGCGGCCCTGGCCGGCGCCCTTGGTGCCGCGCTGGCGTCAATGGTGGCCAACCTTTCGATCGGCAAGGGCGAATTTGACGAGCGTTACGGGGAACTCTGCGAGCTGGCCGAAAAAGCCCAGGCTGCCAAGGACGAACTGGTCAGCGCCATTGACGCGGACACCGACGCGTTCAACGAGGTCATCGCCGCCTTGCGCATGGCCAAGGACACGCCGGAACAGGTCGCGGTACGGGCGGAAGCGATCCGGGCCGGCTACAAGTCAGCGGCTCGGGTGCCCCTGCGGACGGCGCAGCTGTGCCGCCAGGTACTCGATCTCTGCCAGGCAGCCGCAGGCATCGGCAACCAGGCCGTGATGAGCGATGCCGGTGTCGGAGCCCTGATGGCTCATGCGGGCGTTCAGGGCGCCATCCACAATGTACGTATCAATCTGCCGCACACCAAGGACGATGAATTCATCGAAGCCATGCGATCCACCCTGGGCCAGTTGCTCGGCGAATCGAAAACGATTTGCGAGGCGATTCAGCGGCAGGTCGAAAAAAGTTACTGAACCCGCTGGCAGCGGTCACAGTGCCGATAAGCAGCAGGCCTCCCGAGGACTCCATTCGCAGGAAATTTGTAAGCGCCTTGACCGGCATGAAAGCTGTCCCCGGATTTGATCTCAAAACCCTTGTGGCTCCGATTAAGGACCGATTAAATCGAACTAAAATGATAAATGCATCGAATAAAGCGATGTATCATGAGGTCCGACATCATGGCCGGACAGCGTACCACGAAGAGACGTGCTGATGAGACACCTGAACTACAGCCACCTGCAATACTTCAACGCGGTCGCGCGCGAAGGGACGATAGCCAAGGCAGCCGAGAGTCTGCATCTCACGCCACAGACTATCAGTGGGCAAATCAAGCTACTGGAAGAGGCCGTCGGTGCACCTCTGTTCGAGCGCGTCGGCCGTGGCCTGGTCCTCACGGAAACCGGGCATGCGGTCAACCAGTATGCCGAGCAAATATTCGCACTGGGTGGTGAACTTGCACAGTGGGTGAGCGGTCGGCACGCGAGAGCTTTCGGTACCCTCAACGTCGGCATCGTCAATTCGATCCCCAAGCTGGTCGCCCACGGGGTGCTGCACGCCGGCCTGGAGATCGATCCGCCGGTGAAGCTTATCTGCCGCGAAAGCGCTTTGCAGTCACTGCTCGCCGACCTGGCCGTGCACCGTCTCGACCTTGTGCTCTCCGATCGGCCGATACCGCCGGGCTTCGGGGTCAAAGCCTTCAACCATCTGCTGGGCGAGAGTGCCATCTCCTTCTACGGGCAAGACCGGCTGGCCCGGAGGTTCGAGGCGGGCTTCCCGCAGTCCCTGGACGGCGCCCCGGTGCTGGCCCCGCTCACGGGCAGCGCAATGCGGCGGCATCTCGACGGCTGGTTCGATGAAATCGGAGTAACGCCCAGGATCGTGGCTGAATTCGAGGACAGCGCCTTGCTGAAGGCTTTCGGTGAGGCAGGCGCCGGTATCTTTCCGGCGCCACGCGTTATCGAGCAGGAATTGAGGCAAACCTATCACGTTCGTCCGATCGGTTCAGCGGGATTGATCAGAGAGGCCTACTATGCGATCTCGCCTGAGCGGGTACTGAAGCAACCCGCCGTTCGCCATATCACGATGGCCGCCAGGGAGCGGCTGTCGAGCATGACCTGAACCCGGCAACGCCGGCTCGCAGATACAGAGCTGATCACCGCCCGGAAGCGCTTGACCCTAGCGACCCTTTATTTCGATTTATTCGAATTTTACCCTCGTAAAGATCGACTTGTTCGAACATTAGATAAACCCAAGAATGGACGATGACAGTAAAATGGAGAAAACACGATGACCCCGACCATTCGTTCACAAGGATTTTCCATCACCTCCGCAATAAGAGCCCATTTGGAGCGGCGTTTCACCCTGGCGCTCGACGAGTTCTCAGACAGGATTACCCGGGTAAACGTCTTTTTGAAGGACATCAATGGCGCCCACAAGGGCGGCGAGGACAAGTCGGTGTTGGTCCACGTACAACTTCCGGCCCAGGCCCCTGTGACAGTCGAAACCACGTCTCACGACCTCTACCTCGCCATCAGCCTGGCCGCGCGCCGGACTCGGCGCGCCCTGTTTCGGTCACTGCGCCGGCACCAGCGCTTCGAGCGCGCGGAAGGGCGCCGGTTTCGACTGCCCGGTTCCGTGGATACCGCTCTGTCCGGGTGAGAAAAAAGCCTAGGGTCCGCTGTCCTCCAGCACGTTGCCGTCGGCATCCATCAGGATGATGTCCCCATATTCCAGGGCGCGGATACCCTCCTCGATTTTCGCGCGGTCGCCCACCACGACCCAGACCATGCCATCCGGCTGCACGACGTCGGCAGCGGCCTTGGAGATCTGGCGGTCAGACAATGACCGAACTTTGTCGGGATAGGTGTCCCAATAGTCGTCGGGCAGGCCGGGTAGGCCGGCGATGGTCCAGCCTTCGACGCCACGGGGATCGTCGGTGTAGGGGAACCACATGTTGCCGGGTATCACCAGGCGACCGCGGAAGTGACCGCCAGTGATCGGTGTTGGGCAGAGGTTGGGCACAAAGCGTTCGATGCGCGCCACCGGGCTGGCGGTCGACCAGGACGCGCGGCTCGGTCCAGGTTGCGCCGCCGTCCTCCGACG
>JAPHSB010000436.1 GCA_026193295.1 Lysobacterales bacterium | reverse complement strand
CTATCGCAAGGGCGCAGAGGCGCTGGAGCGCTACCTGACCCGCCTGTCCTCCCCGACTGACCCGGACGCACAGTTTTTCGCCCGCGCCGACAATCTGACCGACTGGCTGTCAATCGTGGAAAAACGCCTTGGGTCCTTGTCGCAACGACTGTCGGCCAGTGTCGGCCAGATCCGGCTGAACACCGACCTCTCCGGCGACGCCCAGGCGCGCCAATCCACCGAAAGCCCCAACGTCGTCTCGGTAAAGACACCGTGGACCGAGATCGACGACGTATTTTACGAGGCGCGCGGCACCTCCTGGGCCCTGGTGCACTTCCTCCACGCCATGGAGGTCGATTTCGACGATGTACTACGCAAGAAGAATGCCCTGGTGAGTTTTCGCCAGATCGTCCGGGAGCTCGAATCGACGCAGGAGCCGCTGCACAGCCCGATGGTTCTGAACGGCAGCCAGTTTGGTTTGTTCGCCAATCACTCACTGATCATGGCCAACTACATCTCTCGCGCCAACGCGGCGATCATCGACTTGCGCAAACTGTTGCAGGAGGGCTAGCGTATGTCCCGACTGGCTGCGATGATTCCGATCCTGCTTGCGCTCAGCGGTTGTGCCACGGACAGCATCGAGAATCGTCGCTTCGGCCAGCAGGTCGTCTGCCACCACGGCACCGAAACGCTGGCGGTGTCGAACGCCGACAGCTTCGTGCACCTTGATCATGGTGACGCCATCGGTCCCTGTCCCGATTCCTGAACCGAGCCCTTGGCGGCGATATGCCCCGCTTGATCATCAATCAGAACCACCTGCCCTATGCAAGCCTTCTGGAGACCAGGAACCCAAGACTGGTCGACCTTGCCGTCATTCACTGCACGGAACTGCCAAATCTGGCCATGGCTCGCGAGTTCGGCGAAAGAATTCATTACCCCGCCAGCTCGACCGGCAACTCAGGACACTACTATATAGAACGGTCTGGCAACATTGAAGAATGGATCCCGGTGGATCGCGTCGCACACCATGTGCGCGGCTACAATGAGCGAAGCGTGGGCATCGAGTTGGTCAACGTGGGACGCTATCCGGACTGGTTTGACTCCCGCAAGCAGGAGCTGAGCGAACCCTATACCGCGGCACAGGTCGAAAGCCTGGCAAGCTTGCTGCGCCGCTTGAGGCGGGAATTGCCTGCCCTGCGATGGATAGCAGGGCACGAAGCGCTCGATACCGGCCGGATCGCGGCTTCCGATGATGCGGACAAGACTGTTTTTCGTAAGCGCGACCCAGGCCCGCTTTTTCCGTGGGCCGACCTGCTGGCGAGGGTAGAACTGCAGCGGTTCGAGCCCCCCAGGCGGGACGAGAGATAGCACGTTTTAGTACGATGTATCTGTTTTCCGGACTGTTGCTCATCGCGCACCCACATCGATGGAAATTACCTTGCCGCGGTAAATGACAACGATGCGTTCCAGGCTGCGCCTGCTTTTCTTGTAATACCAGCGCTCAACCGAAACGGCTTGCCGGGTGCCGTTGAGCCGAACAGATTCCTGCCCGCGGTCCCTGTACCTGGGCTCTCCGCACAAGCGCAGGACGTCCGCGGAGGAGTCACCGCTTTGTATGAGCTTGCGGCCGCAGCGGTAGCTGTCCGCAGCCGCCTCGGGGCTCGGGCATAACAGTGCGGCCACCAGCAATGCAGCTTTTGAAACCGGTCTTGCCATGGACCGAGCCTAGCGCACGCGCGACGCTGGCGCCGCGGCAAAAGACCGGGATTCAGGTAGGAGTTTTTCCTGCCGTACCCGAGACAGGCGTGAAGCGGTAACCCAAGCCGTACACGGACTCGATGGTCTGCAGCTCGGGCGCAACAGCGTTCAGCTTCTTGCGCAGGTTCTTGACGTGGGTATCCACGGCGCGGTCGCTGACCACGCGGTAATCCGAATACATATAATCAAGTAATTGCTCGCGCGACAGGACCCGTCCGGGACGTGACTGCAGAGCCTCGAGGAGCGCAAACTCAACCGGGGTGAGGTCGAGCGGCTGACCGTTGAGCGAAGCGGCGAATCGTTCACGATCCATGGAAAGACCATCCTGCGGCGGGCTTGTTTTTCGGTTGGATGTTCTGCGTAGTACGGCTTTCACCCTGGCCACCACCTCACGAGGGGAAAAAGGTTTGCAAATATAATCATCCGCTCCCAACTCCAAGCCCAGCAGGCGATCGATTTCTTCCGTTCGGGCCGTGACCATGATGATCGGCACATCGCTTTCGGCACGCAGTCGCTTGCATACTTCGATGCCGTCCAGCCCCGGCAGCATCAGGTCCAGCAACACCAGGGCGGGAGGGTCTGCACGAAACCGCTCCAGCACCTCGTCACCCCGATCGACGATGCGGCAGCGGAAACCGGCTCGCGAACTCAGATAGTCTTCCAGCAGGCCGGCGATCTTGGGTTCGTCCTCGACGATCATGATGCACGTTTGCTGCTGTTCCATGCGTTCGGTGTTCAGTCCGGCAGTTCGATGATTATGGCCAGGCCGCCGGCGCGGCCCGGTTCAGCCCGAATGGATCCGCCATGCGCCTCGGCGATATTGCGGCAAATGGACAAGCCCAGGCCGCTGCCGCCACCGGCGCGGGAACGCCCTCCCTCCACGCGATAGAAGCGCTCAAACAGGCGATCCAACTGCCCGTCCGGCACGCCGGGCCCATTGTCTTCAACGGTCAGCTGTACGCCGCGGGGCATCGCTCTGAGGCATATCCTGACCCAGCCGGCGTTTTCGGCATAACGTAGATTGTTTTCCAGCAGGTTATGTAGCAACTGCCGCAACCGTTGCGTATCGCCGGGAATCTCCGCTACCGCCGGCAGGTCGAGTTCGAGGGCAATCCCGCGACCGGCGAGGCGCTCGCCGAAAGGTTCGGCGGCCGCCCGCACCAGTGCGGCGAGGTCGATGCGTTTCCGCCGCAAGTTCAGGGCGCCGGCATCGGACAGCGCCAGGGTCTGCAGATCATCCACCAGCGCGGCCAACTGGTCGATTTCTTCACCGAGCGACGCCAGGCTTCGGCTGTCCGGCTGGCGAACGCCATCGCCCAGCGCTTCGATCTCGCCCTTGAGGATGGCCACCGGGGTGCGCAACTCGTGAGCGATATCAGCCATCCAACGCTGGCGGATTGAGCGGTTTTTCTCCAGCGTGGCCGCCAGGCTGTTGACGGCCTCCGAGAGTCGGCCGATCTCGTCCCGGCCCGCCCGGGCAGCGCGCTTGTCGTAATGCCCGTGGGCCAGTTCCGTAACCGTTTCCATCAACTCACGCACCGGACGGCTGAGCTGCCTGGCCAGCAGGAACCCGAGCAGGGCCGCCAAGCCGAGTGCGATCAGGAATGCGGCGCTCAGCACCCGAACCTGGCCGAGCAGGAAGCGTTCTGCCTCCGGGGGCAGCACCTTGCCCATCGGCGCAAAGCCGATCCAACCCACCGACGCTTTGCCGACGCGGATTTCCTGCAGCGTCAAATCGGCCAGATCCTCCACAACCGCCCCGGCCAGGAACGCGCGATCCGCGTCCAACAGGAACAGCCGGTCCCTCAGTTGCAGACGGTCCAGTGAGCGCAACCAGCGCAGGGGGTTATCCGACGGCGGCCCGCCGGCCGCGCCGGGGCCACGCTCCGCGGCCAGGCGGCCCATGCGCGGTGGACCGCGGCCCCGTTCGTCTCCGCCGGGAAGCAATTTGCGGGTCTGGCGCAGGATGCTGTACCAGTTCTCGGGCTGGTCGCGGAGGAATTCCCAGCCCCCCCGGGCCTCGTAGAGGTCCGCCAGCGCCGGCGCAGTGATGTCCAGCACAGCCGCCTCCTGCCTTTCCAGGAAGTCGATGAATCCCCGGTTCAGGCTGGCCCGGGTAATCGCCATGACCACCAGCAAGGCCAGCAGGACCGTGATGACCTGGGCAAGCAGGATCTTGGCGAACAGCGTTCTCATGGGCCCATCCTGCACCGTGGCGGCAGGAGGGTTCAAGTGAACCGGCCAAACTTCTTTTTTCCTCCACATTTGGTCCGCAATCGGGCGCCATCATGGCAACCATGGAAGGCGCAACGGCCAGACACAGCGGGCCCTTCCAGCCACCTGCAACCTACGGGAGAACACCATGAAAAACCGAATTTCGATATGCCCTGCCCTGCTCGCCATGGCAGCCCTGCTGACCGCCGGCAGCGCACTCGCCGGGCCGCCGGACCACGACGGCTCCTGGCGCATGGGTCCACCGAACGCGGAACAGCAGCTGGCGCGGCTGAGCCAGGAGCTTGGCCTTGACCGCGAGCAGTCGAGACAGATGCTCGACCTGCTGCAGGCCGCCGAAGTGGAGCACGAGGCCATTCGCGCCCGCTTCTTCGAAGAGGCGGGACCGGAAATCTGCGCGATCAGGCAGAACACCGAGGCGGAGATCATGGCGCTGCTGACGCCTGATCAGGCCGAGCAGTTCCAGCGCCTGAAGGAGGATCGGCTGGACCGGCGCATGAAGCTACAGCAACACAATCGCTCCTACGCCTTGCCCGACTGCTCCGCAGCCGACGGCTGAGCCACCCGCTGAGCGGGCCGTTCAGGCTTGCGCCAGCAGGACGGCCCTCACCGGGGCGGGATGCCCCTCCACGGTCCTGGCCCGGTCTTCCGGGTCCAGGGCCTGCTCCAGTGATTCGAAACGCATCCAGCGCGTACTTCTCTGCTCGGCCGTGGTGGTCGGCGTCACATCGACCAGCGAAATATGCCGCAAACCCGCCTCAAGCAACCACCCAGTGAGCCGTGCCGTGCCGGGCACTGCCCACACGTTGGGCATGCGGGCGTAGCGGCCCGCGGGCAGCAGCAAGTCTTCTTCCTGGCCCGGCGGCAATACCAGGCTTTCCAGGACCAGCGTGCCGCCCGGCCGCAACAGGGTCTTCAGCTGGGAAAGGTGTTGCCGGGGGTCGCGGCGATGGTATAGAACACCCATCGACAATACCGTGTCGAAGCCAGCGGGCCCCGGCGGCAGCTCCTCCACGCCCAGCGGCAGCACAAAGTTGGCCAGGTCCCCGCCAAAATGCCGGCAGGCCAGCCACTGCATCACGAACAGCACGGTCGGGTCGATCCCGACCACCAGCCCGGCGCCGGCGCCCAGCATGCGCAGGCCGTAATAGCCATTGCCACAGCCAATATCGAGAACCCGGGCCCCGGCGAGATCGATGTGTGGCGCGATCCGCGCCCATTTCCAGTCCGAGCGCCATTCCGTGTCGATTGCTGCTCCGCCCAGGCAGAGCGGGCCCTTGCGCCAGGGGTGCAGTTCCATCAGCAGTGACCGGAGGGCCCCAGGATCGGCGGCGTCAGCCCCTAGCGAGGGCGTTGGACGGTCCAGGACTGCGCGGGTCTGCACCCGCGGCAGACAATCCAGGGCTTCCCGCCATCGGGGCAAGTCCCCGTGCGGGTGATCCTGCAGTCGATGCTCCGCGAGTCGAATGGTCTGTGCAAGCCATCCGCTGTCCGGCCAACGGCGCAGCAACTCATCGTAGACCCCGCTCACCGGTTTACCTGAAGGCCACCAGGGAAATGAAGTTGAAGGCCTGGAACCACGGGTAGACTGCGCCGAAACCGGCGGCCAGCAGGCGATCACGATGCTCGGGCAGGCTCTCCGGCTTCAGAACGTTTTCCAGCGCGTCCCGCTTGCGGGAAATCTCCAGGTCGGAATAGCCCTGCGCGCGCTTGAAATCGTGATGCCAGGCCGTTTGCAGTGACTGCTCTCGCCGTTCCTCGAAGCGGATTTTCTCGGACAGCAGCAAGATACCGCCCGGGCGCAGGCCGGCGGCGATACGCCGCAGCAAGGCCAGCCGGGCCCCCGGGGGGACGAACTGCAGTGTGAAGTTGAGGGCCACGACGGAGGCATTCTGCACCTGCGTATCCCGCACATCTTCGCAAACCGGGTGGATTGGAACGGAGCCTTTAGATTCTGCCGTTCCCAGGGTCTCCTGCAGGCGCGCGATCATGGCGGCTGAACTGTCGACGGCCACGATGCGGGCGTTCCTGGCGCGCACGGCCTGGCTCATGGCCCGCGCGACCGCGCCAAGGGAACAGCCGAGGTCGTAGAGCGTGCTGTCGTCCTGCGCATAACGGCGCGCCAGCAGGCCCACCATCGGCACGATCAACCCGTAACCGGGCACCGAGCGGTCGATCATATCCGGGAACACGCGGACCACGCGTTCGTCGAACACAAAATCCCGCGCTTCATCTACCGGGGTATCGTATAGCCTGTCTCTGCCGCTCATCCAGTACGCTCCACCGGCTCATCCAGGGGCCGCGACGATTCTCTCATGGCATGACTTCTGGCGCATACCGGGGCTGCAGCCGTTTGCTACCGTG
>JAPHSB010000002.1 GCA_026193295.1 Lysobacterales bacterium | reverse complement strand
TCTTTGCGGCCATGCGCATCCGCAAGGAACACCTGTCCGACCAACGCATCGTTTTCTGCGGCGCGGGCTCGGCCGCCGTCGGCATCGCCGACATGATCTGCGCCGGCATTGCCGAGGAGCACAGCCTGAGCACCGAGGACGCACGCAAACTGGTCTGGATGACCGATTCGAAAGGGCTGGTCACGACGACCCGCGACGGCAGTCTGGAGAAACACAAGCTGGCTTATGCCCGTGACGAGGAACCCGCCGCAACCCTGCTCGAAATTGTCAAGCGCGTGAAACCCACCATTTTGATCGGCGCCAGCGGCCATGCCCATACCTTCAGCGAGGACGTGATCAAAACCATGCAGGCGGATTGCGAGCGACCGGTCATCTTCGCCCTGTCCAACCCCACGTCAAAGGCCGAATGCACTGCCAGGGAAGCCTACGAGTGGACCTCCGGCGCAGCGATCTTTGCCAGCGGCAGCCCCTTTCCGCCGGTTCGCATCGAGGGGCGGATTTTCGTGCCCGGCCAAGGCAACAACATGTTCATTTTCCCGGGAATCGGGCTAGGCGCCGTGGCCTGCGGCGCGAAAAAAGTCACTGACGAGATGTTTTTCACCGCGGCCAAGACCCTGGCTCACATCGTGACCGAGGACGAGCTGGCGGCAGGTACCATTTACCCCGATTTGGGAAAAATCAGGCAGATTTCGCTGGCCATCGCCTCGGCGGTGTGCATGCTGGCCTGGGAACAGGACCTGGCCCGCTTCGTGGAACCGGACGATATCCGTGAATATGTGCGCGCCTGCATGTATCACCCGGATTATCGTCCATACACGGCGGTCTGATGCCGCAATCGCATCGGCGCATAATGGGGCAGTTTCACCCTGTCGTGCGTACAAAAATTTGCTATATTCGGTTTTTCTAACTTAGAACGAAGCGAGACGCTGAGGAAGTTACACTATGGCCATTGCACGTACCCTTATTACCTATCTCGATGAACGCGGCATTCGCTACGATCTGGTCGAACACAAGCATACAGCGACCGCTCTGGAAACCGCCCACGAGGCCAATGTACCCGTGCACCAGATGGCCAAGGCCGTCGTGCTGTGTGACGACGCGGGTTATGTCGTCAGCGTGCTGCCTGCCAACCACTCGCTCGAAATCGACTGGGTCAACCAGGAGCTCGGCCGCAGACTCGAAATGGCGTGTGAAGAGGAATTCAGCAAACTGTTCGCGGACTGTGAGCCCGGCGCCGTGCCCGCACTGGGCGAGGCCTATGGCATACAGGTCATCTGGGACGATGAGCTGGCCTATACTTCGGACATCTACATCGAAGCCGGCGATCACGAGCACCTGATTTGGCTCGACCGTCGCGACTTCAAGAAACTGATGTCGTCACTGCCGCACAGCATCATCAGCAAGGATACTGAGGTCGGCTGCTGGAAGTACTGATCTGAAAACAGACCTGATTGCGAGACAGGTTTGACCTTGCAGCGACCTGCAGCGCTCGCGCAGGGGATCTCTCAGAGCCCGGGAGATCCCGTCAGTTAGCCTCGAGGAAACCGCAGGGACAGACCTCGATGCACTTGCCGCACTCCTTGCAGGCATCGAGGTTGAGGCTGAAATACATACCAGGACGCGGTTCCTCCAGGCGCGTGAAACAGCCCGAAGTACAGTACATAAAACACTGTTCACAGCCATAACAGGAACCGCAGGAAAAGCAACGCTGCACTTCCGCCAGGAACTGGGCTTCGTCGACGGTGCCGGCTACCTCTGTCATGCCGAGTCGCACGCGCTCCTCCGGCGGCAACATGGGCGAATGGACCGCGCCGCTGCCGTCCTTGCTCGCGAACCGCACGTGGTCTGCATGGATTTCCATCCGCTCGGGCTCTGCCATTGAGTCTTCGGGCTCACCCCGCAAGCGGGCGTGCAGAGCCTCAGCCGCACGTCTTCCCTGCACGATGGCGTTCCCCGCGATGCCGAGACCGAGCGCATCGCCACCGGCCAGAATGTCATCACCCACGGCGCCTTTAGCATCCGCTACCAGCCAGTTGCCCTTGTGGTCCAGTGCTTCGAGCCCCTGTAGCACGGGAACTTGCGAGACGGCCATGATCACGGAATCGGCCCGCAACTCGAACTCTGAACCATCGATAGGGACAGGAGATCGCCGCCCCGACGCGTCAGCTTTGCCGAGTCGCATGCGCTGAACCCGGACCGACTGCAGTTTGCCGTCGTCCCCGCGACCAACGGCCACCGGTGCCGCCAACAGAACGAGTTCAATATCCTCGTCCAGCGCATCGTCGATCTCGTGTGCGATGGCGGGCATTTCTTCGCGTGATCTGCGGTACAAAATAGTCACTTCGGCGCCGCCGCGCCGTGCACAGCGGGCGGCGTCGATGGCGGTGTTTCCGCCGCCGATCACGATGACGTGCCTGCCTGTATCCACGTCCGCGCCGCAATTGATGCGCGCGAGATAATCTGTTCCGGTCCAGACGCCCGGGCCTTCCCCGCCAGGGATGCGCAAAGCCTGGCCGTGTTGCGCACCGATGCCCAGGTAGAGTGAACGGTGGAGTGCGCGCAGCTCCTCCAGGCCGATATCCTTGCCGACTTCTACACCGAGCCGGAGCTCGACGCCCAGGTCGAGAATTTTCCGGATCTCCGCGTCCAGCACTTCCTGAGGCAGGCGGTAATCCGGCACGCCGTAACGCAGCATGCCACCCGCCTTTTCGCGCGCATCGTAGACGGTCACGCGGTAGCCGCGCCTTGCCATCTGGTAAGCGAACGAGAGTCCCGACGGCCCGGCGCCGATGACCCCGATCCACTCGCCGTCCGAAGCGTCACCATTGCGGGCCAGGGGCAAACCCGCCCGGATGGCAAAATCGCCCAGGAAGCGCTCCATCGCATTGATCGCCAGCGGTTCGTCCAGTTCGGCGCGGTTACAGTGATCCTCGCAGGGATGCGGGCAGATGCGCCCGAGCGTGGCCGGGAAGGGATTGACGTCGGTAATAATACGCCAGGCTTGCGCGTAGGCTTCCTCGGCGCTCAGC
>JAPHSB010000027.1 GCA_026193295.1 Lysobacterales bacterium | reverse complement strand
TATGACGACGCCCACCGACAGCACAAACCGCGAGACCAGCGCCAGCAATGCCAGCCGCTGGAATGCCTATTGGCGCCTGATGCGGTTCGACCGGCCGATCGGAATTCTGCTGCTGCTGTGGCCGACATGGTGGGCTTTGCTGCTGGCCGGCGGCGGTCGGCCGACACTGAAAAACGCCCTCGTATTCACGGCCGGCGTTGTCATCATGCGGGCGGCCGGGTGCGTGATGAACGACATCGCGGACCGGGATTTTGATCCGCACGTGGAGCGCACCCGCCAACGGCCGCTCGCCTCAGGGGAACTGCAGTTGCGGCAAGCGCTAGGCCTGTTCCTGACCCTGATGCTGGTGGCTTTCCTGTTGGTGCTGCTGACCAATGCGCTGACCATCAAACTGGCTCTGGTGGGTGCGGCGTTGGCTTCCAGCTACCCGTTCTTCAAGCGCTTCACCCACGTGCCGCAGGTCGTGCTCGGCATCGCGTTCGGCTGGGGCATACCGATGGCATTCGCGGCCGAGATCGGCGCCGTGCCCCCCTTGGCCTGGCTCTTACTGCTGATCAATACGGTCTGGTCGGTGATCTACGATACGGAATACGCAATGGTGGATCGCGAAGACGACCTGGCCGTCGGCATCAAGTCAACGGCGATCCTGTTCGGGCGCTACGACGTGCCGGTGATCGCCGCGCTGATGGCCCTGATGATCATGCTGTTGGGCCTGTTGGGGATCCGGGTCGCATTGCACTGGCCGTGGTACCTGGGCCTCGCTCTTGCCGGGGCCCTGTTCGCCTGGCAGCTCAGGACCATTGTCAGCCGCGACAGAGCGGACTGCTTTCGGGCGTTTCTCAACAACAACTGGGTTGGTTTTGTGATTTTCTGCGGGTTGCTGCTGCACTTTCTGCTGGCTACATGAGAGCAATACGGACGCTCAGCCTCACGGCACGGGTGCACGGGCCGCCACCCATACGGAAACCCGAGCCACGCCTGCCCTGCGCAGCGTTTTCGCGCATTCCGCCAGGGTCGCGCCGGTCGTCATCACGTCGTCGACCAGGGCCACATGCGCGCCCGCAGCCAGCCGGTGGGCGCCACTTACGTACTGAAATGCGCCCCGGATATTGCGCTTGCGGCTGGCGGCGTCCAGCCCCGACTGGGCCCGCGTTCGCCGCTTACGCCGAAGCAGGCGGCTGTGTACGGGGATTGCCAGGGCGTGGCCCATCAACCGGGCCAACAGGTCCGCCTGGTTGAAGGTCCTGGAGACATGGCGCGCACGGTGCAGGGGCACGGGGGCAATAATGTCCGGCGGCGGCTGAGCGTCGAGTTGGACGGCATCCAGCATTTCGAGCGCGAGCAGGCGTCCGCAGGCGAAGTCCCGGCCAAACTTGAAGCGGCAGACCAGCCGGTCGACGGGGTAGGCGTAGAGCAGGGGCGCCACCACGCGCTCCCAGGGTGGCGCACGGCGCAGGCATCGGCCACAAAGCAGGTCGCCCGCGTTAAGGATGGGCAGGGCGCATGACAGGCACGCGTGATCTGCCCGCGGTAAGTCGGCGCGGCATGACCCGCAGGCGTTGCCGGAACCGCAGGGCAGGCCGCACAGGACGCAATGACGGGGCAGAATGGCATCGAGACAGTGTCCGCCCCATATCCGCAAGGCTGTGCAGATGGGCTGAAGGGCCATGGCGGCGATTCTCCCCGGGATTCTGCCAGTCTGGCGGGTGTTGACGACAGAGTCTGTCCGCACAAGTAGCCAGGCTGTGTAGGAAATGTTTTCGGGTTGGCCCTGCAGGCGGCACACGGCACAATAGGGTCAACATCCCACCGCAATCACCGGAGCAACTCCTTGCTGGACACCCGCACTGTACGTGAAGCGTTCGACCGCGCCGCCGGCGACTACGATCGGCACGCGGCGCTGGAACAGGAAGTCTGCCGGCGGTTGCTGGAGCGTTGCGATTATCATCGGCAGCTTCCGCAGAGAATCCTGGATCTGGGCTGCGGAACGGGGCAAGGGAGCCAGGCGCTGAAACGGAAATTTCGTCAGGCACAGGTCATCGGCCTG
The DNA here is from genome assembly GCA_026193295.1 of Lysobacterales bacterium. Lineage (GTDB taxonomy): Bacteria > Pseudomonadota > Gammaproteobacteria > Xanthomonadales > SZUA-36 > CALKKN01. Next base: position 968 of record JAPHSB010000027.1, on the reverse strand, counting down.
GATTTCTCATCGGCCATGCTGACGCGGATGCGCCGGCGGTCGAGTTTGCTCAGGCCGCTCCGCGCTGTATGTGCAGATCTGGCCAGGTTGCCTTTTGCCCAACAGTCCATGGATCTCCTGTTTTCGAACCTGGCCAACCATTGGTCACCCGATCCCGCTGCCCTGTTCGATGAGTTTCGGCGCGTATTGCGCCCGGGTGGAATGCTGTTGTTCGCCATCCTGGGCCCCGCCACGCTGGCCGAACTGCGCGAAGCCTGGGCTGGAGTCGGCGCCGGCTCGCTGCCGCCTCGGCTTCCGGACCTGATGGAGGTTGGCGATGCGCTGGTCGCGGCGGGATTTCGGGAGCCGGTCATGGACATGGAACGGATCACCCTGCATTACCCCGGCTTGGGTGAGCTGGCGCGCGAACTCGAGTGCACCGGATCGTCGCTGTTGGTCCCCGGCTGGGAGCGTTGGCGGGAAGAGCAGGAGCGCCTCGAGGAGGCGCTCTCGCCACGGTTGATCGAGGGCAGGTTTCCTGTCACCTACGAAATCGTCTACGGGACGGCCTTTGGTCCACCCGAGGGTCAACCGCGCCGGAGCAGGGAAGGCGAGGTGGCCACGTTCTCGGTGGACAGCTTGCTCAAATCGCGGCCAATGGGCTAATATGAAACAAGGAAAACGACTGATTCCACAAGATTGAGAAGTCGATCAAGTCGGTTGTGCCGTCCCCCCTTACGGCATAGCAGACTCGAGGCCGGTGTTCCCCTTGCACCAGGTCTCACGAAAGGGCCGGTTGACCCCTTACCGGCCCTTTCACTTTTTAGGGACCCTCGATTGCCCCTGGGGCACCCCCCGGACTCGGTCTATTTCACCTGACTCGGCGTTACGCTCGCTTGACGTAGCGGTGCTACGCCTGCGTTCGCGTGCCTTGATTCAGGCGAAATATACCTTCGCCGAGGCGCGCCCCAGGGGCAATCGAGGGTCCT
>JAPHSB010000419.1 GCA_026193295.1 Lysobacterales bacterium | reverse complement strand
TACTTTGCGAATGGAGGGATCATCGGCTGCCTGGAGCTGGATGTCCAGGTGTTGCACGCCCTGCCCTGCCGATCTCGGCAGTCTCAGGCGTACCGAGATACCGGCGACCTCTTCGGGCCCCAGCTCGAGCGGGCGGGACAGATCCACCTCCACCGCAGCGTTGTTCAACACGCGCATATCGTAACGGTGAGGCGCGTTATCCATGTTGGTGATCTTCAGCGTGTAGACATTTTCAACCACGTCCCCCGGCAGCTCCCGGTAGAGCGCATTGCGGTCGCGGATCAGGTCGGCCCGCAGAGGTACCCGGTGAGTCATGCCGTACAGGGTTCCGCTGATGATGACCAGCAGCAGCAGGCCGTAGACGATGATGCGAGGCCGGATCACATGCGCTGTCTTGTGCTTCAGGGAGTGCTCGGTCGTGTATCGCACCAGGCCTCGGGGATAGCCCATCTTGTCCATGACCTGGTCACAGACATCGATGCAGGCGGCGCAGGCGATGCACTCGTACTGCAGGCCGTCGCGGATGTCGATGCCGGTCGGGCACACCTGCACGCACAGTGTGCAGTTGATGCAGTCACCCAGGCCGGCTTCCTGCTTGTCGACATTCTTGCGCCGGCCGCCGCGCGGTTCGCCACGATCGGTATCGTAGGAGATGATCAAGGTGTCCTTGTCGAACATCGCGCTCTGGAAGCGCGCATAGGGACACATGTACTTGCACACCTGTTCCCGCAGAAAGCCGGCGTTGCCGTAGGTCGCAAACCCATAAAAGACTGTCCAGAACGTTTCCCAGGGTCCCAACGACAGGCTCATCACGCTGGCGCCGAGCTCACGGATCGGCGAGAAAAACCCGACGAAGGTGAAGCCGGTCCAGGCTGCGAACACGATCCAGACAAACTGTTTCGCCGATTTGCGCAGGATCTTCTGCGCGGTCCACGGAGCAGCATCCAACTTCATGCGTTTCTGCCGGTCGCCCTCGATCCAGCGTTCGATCCATATGAACACCTCGGTCCAGACTGTTTGCGGACAGGCAAATCCACACCAGAGACGCCCGGCCAACGCGGTGAAGAAGAACAGGGACAGGCCCGCGGTGATCAGCAGCAGCGCCAGGTAAACGAAATCCTGCGGCCAGAACGTCAGCCCGAAGATATAGAATTTGCGCGCAGGCAGGTCGAAGAGTACGGACTGTCTGCCGCCGATCTGGATCCAGGGCAGCAGGTAGAACAAGCCCAGCAGCACCCACACGGAGACCACGCGCAGCCGCGCGAACCGCCCGGTGACCTGTCGTGGGTATATCTTGGGTTCTTTCCGGTACAGCGATTCCCCGGCGGGCTGTTCCGTCACTTCCAATCTCCCAGATCCAGATCCGGGTTTTCGTCTTCAGGCGCGTGGATGACCGGTGGGGGTTTTTTACCCTTGCCGCGTGCGTGTCCGCGCCTGGGGCCGGTGCGGATCATGAAGGTCGTCAACGCGCTGGCGATCAGGCTGACGCAGAACAGGAACAGGAAGCCCAGGCTGTAGGCCAGGCGGCTGCCCATTTCCCAGGGCAACACCCAGGCGTCGTTGAGTGCTTCGGGGTCGAGTACGGCGAAAACCACGAAGGTGCCCACGCAGGCCGCCAGGAACGCGACCCATACGACCGTGCCGATATCACGTTTGCGCTGGCTCCAGCGCCCCGGAATTTCCCTGGACTGTTTTTTCATCGCGTGTCCTGCGGCTACCCGCCTTCAGACATCGCTTCAGGAGCCCGAAAGTCCCTGGACGTAAGCCGCGAGCAACTTGCGGCGTTCCTCTGACAGGGTCTCGCCAAAGGCCGGCATCTGGCCATTGCGCCCATTGCGCACGGCGTATTCGATGGTCTCGGCATCATCCCCGTAGAGCCAGATGTCATCCGTCAGGTTGGGCGCACCCAGTGCCTGGTTGCCCTTGCCGTCCATGCCATGGCAGGCCATGCAGATGGTCTGGAAGCGGGCTTGTCCGGCGCTGGCGAGATTCGTGTCGGCTTCCTGCCCGGACAGCTGCCGGACGTAAGCCACGACTTCCTTGACTCCGTCATCGCCCAGGGCGGCGGCCAGCGGCGGCATGGCGGCCATGCGGCCGTTCTGGAGCGTCATCATGATCTGTTCGTGGGTTCCGCCCCACTGCCAGTCGCCATCGGCCAGGTTGGGGAAGCCCTTGGCGCCGCGGCCATCGGAGCCATGGCACATGGCGCAATTCTGTCGGAACAGGCGACCGGCGGTTTCCATCGCCGCGGCATCCGCCTTCAGGGCGGCCGCATCCATCTCGCGGAAACGGGCGAAGACGGATTCCTGAGCCACGTTCGCTGCGGCCATTTCGTCCTGGTATTGCTGTTCCTGCGTCCAGCCCAGCACGCCGGCGAAGTTGCCCAGGCCGGGGAACAGCGCCAGGTACACCAGGGCGAAGATGATCGTGATGTTGAACAGGTGCAGCCACCAGCGCGGCAACGGCGTGTTCAGTTCCTTGAGGTCTTCGTCCCAGACGTGGCCGGTCGAGCCAACGTCGTCGCTCGACCGGTCGGAGACGCCCTTGGTCCAGTGCAGCAGCCACCAGCAGGCAAGGATGCTGCCGACGGAAATGATGAT
>JAPHSB010000452.1 GCA_026193295.1 Lysobacterales bacterium | reverse complement strand
GCTGGAACTGGAACTGGAGTGTGATTCCGGGGTTGCCCGCTTCACTCCCGTCGAGGCGGGTTTTCCCAACGGCATACTGGACCTGACGCGACTGACCTGGTTGCAAGGGCTCTCCTGCCAGCCATAGCGCATACGGCCGGGCAGATCCCGTAAAAGATCCGGGCGAACTGGTTCAAACGGGTATTTGCTGTCATCCTGCTGGCCCTGGCACTTCAGTTTCAGACGGCATCCCTGGTTGAGGAGAGCGGTTGCATGACCTTGTTGGACAACGCGCTGATTTTTCTGTACCTGGCGACATTGATCGTGATCGGGTTCTATGCCAACCGCAAGCAAGTCGATGTGGACGACTATTACGTCGCCGGACGCCGCCAGGGAACGTTCTCCATGGCCTGCCTGTGGCTGGCCAGCTGGATTGGTGGAGCATCTGTAATCGGCAGTTCGGGAAAGGCCTATGCAGCGGGAATCACCGGTATATGGTACGTCTGCTCGCTGGCTTTCGGCCTGCTGCTGTTCGGCCTGATGTTTGCGAAGCGGGTCAAGCAACTGGGGGACAGGCACCGATTCCTCACCTACCCGGACCTGATTGAAAAGCACTATGACAGCCGCACGCGTATCGTGGCTACGCTGACCACCGCCATCGCCTACATTGCATTCTCGGCCGGGCAATTGGCAGCGGCCGGCAGTATCCTGCATGTGCTGCTGGGTTGGGATTTTTCTTCCGGCCTGATGCTGGCCAGCGCCATCGTCGTGCTCTACACCGCGACCGGCGGCTACCTCGCAGTGGCCTGGACGGACTGGGTCCAGTTCGCCTTGCTGTTGATCGGCATCCTCTTGATCGGTTTGCCGATCGCCCTCGAAAATGGCGGAACAACCGCAGAGCTGTCGCAGGCCCTGCCCTCTTCCTATTTCGAAATCGGCGCCTGGGGCTGGTCTTCGATTGCAGCCCTGGTGGTCAGCGTCAGCCTCAGCTTCTTCACCTCGATGGACTCGTTCACCCGCACCTTCGCTGCACGTAGTCCCGGGGCCGCGCACCGCGGAGCGCTGCTGGCCGTGGCGTTCATGTTGCCCATCGCGGTGGCGGCCACCTGGCTGGGCATGACGACGGCAACGCTGTTTCCCGACATTGCCAATAGCAATGACGCCCTGACGACCTTCGTGATGGAGATGTTTCCGCCCGGCTTCAAGGGCATGATGCTGGTGGGCTTGCTGGCCGCCGTCATGTCCACGGCCGACATCTGCATCCTGACCGCCTCGGCCAATATCAGCCGCGACGTGTACCAGCGTTATGTAAACCCTGACATCAGCCAGCAACAGATGCTGCGACTGGGCATGTATGCCTCGCTCGGCATTGGTCTGCTGGCGGCCCTGCTGGCGTGGCAAATGGAGGATGTGCTGGACCTGCTTCTGCTCGGCTTCACCCTGAACTCGGCGGCGCTGATTCTGCCCACCATTGCCGCGGTTTACGCCTGGCGTGTCGATTCGACGACGGCCTTCTGGAGCATCTGCCTGTCCTTCGGCACGGTGTTGTGCTGGTACCTCGGGGGCGCATTGGAACTGGCCCCGGTCTTTACCACCAATCCCTTGTGGCCCGGCCTGATCATGGCTGCGATCAGTTTCTTCCTGCTGCGGGCGCTGCGGCCGCCTGCGGCCCTGGCGACTGACACGGCGGCATAAGCATTGCCGTAATCAGGTGTGCCGGAAGGGCCATACTTGATCAGTCGAGTCGCGTATCGCTTAGAATGATGCGGACTACGCCGCCGGTTTCGTTCCGGTCCTTGTCTACTCAGAAGAGATGTATATGCCACTGGAAATCACCAAGGGCTACCAACAACTGGTGGCCGATGCCGAAAAAGAGATTGAAACCATCAGCGTCCACGATGCGCTGGCGATGCATGGCGACGGGGATGTAGTCTTCGTCGATCTTCGCGACGTGCGTGAGCTCTGGCGAGAGGGCTTGATCCCGGATGCGTTTCACTGCCCACGCGGCATGCTGGAATTCTGGATCGATCCCGGTTGTATCTACTACAAGGACATTTTCGCCTGCGGGAAGAAGTTCATTTTCTACTGCAATCTCGGATGGCGTTCAGCGCTCGCGGCGCAGGTTTCGCAGCAGATGGGCCTCACGCCGGTGGCGCATATCGGCGGCGGCTTCGACGCCTGGAAGCAGGCAGGCGGCCCAGTGGCGCGCAAGGAACCCAAGCGGTAAGTCATTTGGGATTGAGCAAACACTCGCCCTGGTAATGACTTACCCTCATCGCATTCTCCCGTTTCATATCGACCCTGGTTATGCCGGGCTGGCATCTGCCTGGGCATGGTGGGCGAGCGAGAGCCGCTTCATCAGCGGCAACACGGCAATGGCAATCACCGTGCAGACCAGCGCGGCTATGCCAAGCCGGTTGAACAGGCTGGTGTAGATCGGCAAGGACTCGAGCGGATCGGTGATATTGCGCGGCACGCTGGCATAGGTGGCGACCAGGCCGCCAAGATACTGGGAGACACCGGACGCGACAAAATACGCGCCCATCATGAAGCCGCCCATGCGCGCCGGCACGTAGCGGGCGACCATCGCCAGGCCCAGGCCACTGACCAGCAACTCGCCCAGGGATATCGCTCCGTAACCCCATACCATCAGCCACGAGGATACCTTGCCCTGGGCGTCAGCCAGGTGTTCGGAGGCCCCGTAAATGAAGAAGCCGGCGGCTACGATCACGAAACCGAAGGCGAACTTGGTGGCAATGGAGAAGTCTTTGCCGGCCCTTCCCGCACGCGTATAGGCCCAGGCCAGGACCGGGCTCAGAATAAAGATCCAGATCGGATTGAAGGCCTGGAATTGCGCCGGCGACCAGTCCCACAGATGCACGCCGAACACGCTGAAGGCCGGGTCGACGTTACGCAGCGCAAACAGGTTCAGCGACGTCGACATCTGCTGGTAGAAAATGAAATAGAACACGGTCTGCACCGTCAACACCAGGGCCGCGATCAGGCCCGCGCGTTCACTGCGCTCGCCGATGCTGATCAGGTAGGCAAAGATGCCCACCACCACCACGCCAGCGACATACACGAAGGCCCGGGCAACACCCTGGTGCTGCAGGATGTAGGCGGACACGAACACTGCCACGACGCCTCCCACCAGCACCGCGCCCAGCTTGCCCCAATGCAGCGGCTGCTCGTCAGGCTCCGACCCAATGTGCGCCATCCAGCGTCGCATCAGGGCGTAGTTGGCCAGGCCCAGCAGCAGACCGACGGCGCAGACCGCGAAGGCGATGTGCCAGCCCAGGCCATTGCCGTAGTGCTCGTTGACGTAATCCTTCAGCCAGGGCGTCAGCAATTGCGAGATCATCGCACCCAGGTTGACCGACATGTAGTAAATGGTGAAAGCGCTGTCGATCTTGGAATCGTCACCCTCGTAGATCTTGCGCACCAGGTTGCCGGCATTGGCCTTGAAAAGGCCGTTGCCGACCACGATCACGCCCAGTGCACAGAACAGGAACCAGACGCTCTGGCCCGGCACCACCATCAGGCCGTAGCCGACGGACAGGATCACCGCGCCGAGCAGCATGGTGCGGCGGGTGCCGAGGACCTGGTCGCCGATCCAGCCGCCGATCGCCGGTGCCACGTATATCAGAGCGGCGGCGGCGCCCCATACCAGCGTGGCGCGCTCGTCGGGGAAGTCCAGTGCCTGCACCATGTAGTAGACGATCAGCGCCTGCATCCCGTAGAAGCCGAAGCGCTCCCACATCTCGATCAGGAAAATAGCGGTGAACGAACGGGTCTGGGATGTAGTTTCAGGTAGGGTGGTCATGAAGTGTCCAGTGCTCCGTAGCAAGGGTTTTCAGCGCAAACCGCCGCAAGTCCGGGGACAAGGGCGAGACGCAATTCGGCTAAGAATATCGTAATCCGGATCGTCGCGGTCAACTGTCCATCCGTCAGCGGAGTGATGTCGCAGCTCGCGGCACATTGGTCATCCCCGGCTTTCGTATCCCGAGTCGGCCGCCGGTCCAGCGCTCCCGCATGTTTGCGCGTGAGCGGGCCATCGAGAATGCGTCCTTCTGGATGGGCGCCGTGCCCTATACTTACAAACCCTGGGCCGCCACCACACCAAGACACAAACAGGAGAGTCCACCGATGCTCATGCTGCGCTCGGTATCCAAATCGTTCCACGACGGCGAGAGCGAGCTGCAGGTCCTGCGCGACATCGACCTGCACCTGGGTACTTCTGACAGCATCGCGTTGCTGGGTGCGAGCGGCTGCGGCAAGAGTACATTGCTGCAGATCGCAGCCGGGCTGGAGCAGCCGGACCACGGCGAAGTGCAAGTGCTGGGTCGGCCGCTGAGCGAGCTGGGTGAACGTGACCTCGCGCTTTTGCGCCGCCGCCACCTCGGCTTCGTGTTTCAGCAGTTCAACTTGCTGCCGGGCCTCGACGTCCGCGACAATGTGCTGTTCCAGCGACGGCTGAACCGGTTGCCCGAACAGGATGACTGGACCGCGGAGCTTTACGACGTGCTGGGCCTTGGCCCACTGCTGGACCGCCCGGTAGAGGTGTTGTCCGGCGGCCAGCAGCAGCGGGTGGCCATCGCCAGGGCGCTCGCCCATCACCCCGAACTGGTGTTTGCCGACGAACCGACGGGCAATCTCCACGACACGCTGAGCCGCCAGGTCATGGGCCTGCTGGCCAGGCTCGTCGACGAGTCGGGCTGCAGCCTGTTGCTGGTCACCCATAACCGCGCGATGGCCGCCTTCTCCCGCCGCCGGCTGTTGCTCGAAGGCGGCAAACTGCATGAACAGGACTGAGAGGGCCGCCTGCGCATGCTGACCCACGCCTTGTTCAGTCATTACCGCCGCCACCCGGTGCAGGCCCTGTTCCTGCTCACCGGCATCATCGTCGCCAACGTATTGCTGTCGGGAACCTTGCTCATCAATGCGCAGGCCCGCGCCAGCTACGAGCGCGGCGAAACGGTTCTGAGCGCCGGGCCGGTAGGCCAGATTCGATTGGCTGACGCCGGCCGCGCCTTTGACGAACGCGAATACCTGCGGCTACGTCGGCTCGGGTTCGATAACCTGGCCCCGATCCTGCGGCGCGTGGCTCGCACCGCCGACGGCGAGCCGCTGGAGCTGTTCGGCATCGACCTGTTTGCCATGCCGCGCGGCGCGGGTAACCAGGACTCTGCGCGCATCCCGGGAGATCGCGAGGACTCGGAAGACCCCGCTTTCGCAGACTTCGCCTTCGCGCCCTACCAGTTGTGGGCCGCACCAGCACGCATCGAGCAGCTCGGCGCGCGCGAAGGCGACTCGGTTCAGCTAGTGGGCGGCGCTTCACTGCCGCCACTGGTGGCCGTGCCCAACCAGGACCTCGGTCACCGGCTCCTGATCGACATTGGCGCATTGCAGGCGCTGACCGGCAATGCCGGTGAACTGACCAGCTTGCTGGTTTTTCCTGCCGAGCCGGGACGACTGGCTGCCTTGCGCGATGCGCTGCCTTCCGACCTCGCATTCTTCGCCGCGGCCGAGGCCCCGGACCCGGCCGAACTGACGCAAAGCTTTCACCTCAACCTCGCGGCCATGGGCCTGCTGGCCTTCGTGGTCGGCGTCTTCCTGATATACAACGCGCTGGCCTTCAGCTACACGGACCGTCGCGAACTGATCCGCAAACTGCAGTTGTCCGGCGTCACGCGCGGCGAAATGCGTCGCGCCCTGTTGTTCGAACTTGCCCTATTCCTGGGCGCCGGCAGTCTGCTGGGCTTGTGGCTGGGCGGACAATTGGCCACGTGGCTGCTGCCCGGAGTGGGGCGTACGCTGGCGCAGCTCTATGGTGTCTATATCGCCTATCCGGATGGGCTGATCCCTTCGGGCTTCCTGCTACCGCTGGTGATGACGACGTTGGCGGCGGCCCTCTGCGTGACCTTTCCACTGCGGGAAGCCCTGAATACGCCGCTGCTGCAGCGTTGGCAAGCCAGCTGGGAGTTGCAGGCGGCGGCGCGTCGCGATCGGCTGATGCTGGCCGTCGGTGTCGTGCTGCTGGTGGCCTCGATTGCGATCGGCCTGACCGCGCGCGCCCTCTGGCCTGCGCTGGCGGGCATGGCCTGCCTGCTGATCGGGGCGGTGCTGTGCCTGCCCAGCGTTTTGCGGCTGCTGTTGTCGATGCTCGGACGGGTGGTGCCCTCGCGCCGTGCCCGGCTGACCTGGCTGCTGGCGGACAGCCGCTGGCTGCTGGGCCCCGCCTCGCTTGCGCTGATGGCCCTGACCCTGGCCCTGGTCGCAAACAGCGGGCTGAACACGATGATCGGCAGTTTCCGGCAAGCAACCGACGCTTGGCTGGAGCAGCGCCTTGCTGCCCAAATTTACCTGCGGGGGAATCTGCAACTGGAAGGCCTCGAGGACTGGTTAGTCCGGCAGGACAAGCGTCTGCAGGGGGTACAGCGCTTTCGTACGGAGCTCGATCGAGACAACCCAAGAGGTCACCTGGCCCATATCGAAGTGGTCAGCCTGCAGGAGGGCGAACGATATCTCGACAGCGTGGCTTTGATCCGCCAGGTCGACGCGGCGCAAGACGGCTTCGCTGCCGGCACGGGGCTCTACATCAGCGAGCGGGCGTGGCGGCTGGACGGCTGGCAACCCGGCGACCGTGTGCACCTGTGCCCAAACCATCCGGATACGACGGTACTCGGCATTTACCACGATTACGGTAACCCCAGTTCGCAGTGGATGGTCAGCCAACAGCTGTTTCGGGCCTGCTGGCCTCAGCTGGTCCCCACCGGCCGCGCCATTTATGGCCCCCCCGATGCCGACTGGGCCGGCATTGGCCTGGCCTTGCGCGAACGCTTCGGCCTCGAGTCCGACCAGATCATCGACCAGGCAGAGCTCAAGGCCGCCGGCATGGCGGTATTCGACCGTACGTTTGTCATCACCCGCGCGCTCAATGCACTGACCCTGTTGGTGGCCGGAATCGGTATCTTTTGCGCCGTCAGCGCGATCCACCATCACCGCGTGGGCCAGCAGGCCTTGCTCGCCAGCCTGGGCATGACCCGCCGCGAGCGTGGCACGCTGCTGGTGTTGCAGTGGGGTCTGCTCGGGCTGCTGTGCATGGTGCTGGTCTGGCCGTTCGGGACGGCCCTCGCCGGCTACCTCGTCGGCATCGTGACGCCGATAGCCTTTGGCTGGAGCTTTCCCCTGAGCCTCGATTGGCTACACCTCGGCGTGCTGGCGTTGCTGGCTGCGGCCTGCCTGCTGCTGGCCGTGGCGCTGCCATCGCTGCAGCTGCTGCGGACCTCGCCGGCCGCGATGTTGCGAGAACAGGCCACATGAACCGGCCCACCCTTTGTTGCCTCGG
>JAPHSB010000067.1 GCA_026193295.1 Lysobacterales bacterium | reverse complement strand
GCCAGGCGAGGATTCTTTCCTGCAGGCGCCCGGCCTCGAGGTCCGAATAGCGCTGGGCCAGCGTGGCGGGATTTTGCCGCTGCTGCACCGCCAGTGCCTCGGCACTGCAGCGCCGCACCAACTCGTGCAGTTCCTTTTCTCCGAGCGCCAGCAAGGCCTGCTGTGTCTGCAGTTCGCGCCACAGCAACTCCAGTGCCCGGTGCATCAGCGTGCCGCCGCGCATCGGCCCCAGCCCCACCTGCAGACGATCCAGCGGACGGGCGCCCAGGCGGTGCTCGGCAAACGCGCGGAAGGGGCAAATGGCCTGGTTGGCAAACACCCGGCTGCCGCCGGACACCCGCGGCTGGCGCAGCGGCAAAGGCTGGTGGGCCGGCTGTGGCTCGAGCGACGCGGAGTCCCGGATGCGTGCCGCCCAGCCGGCGCCTGCGGCGGTGGCCATGTCCGCTGGCTCGACGGGCTGCAGTCCCTTGATCAACGGGCTGCAGGCGAGTTCCTCGGCGCCGTCGCGGCCCGGGAAACTGAAGATTACTGCGGGGGCCGCGGCGGTGAGTTGCGCCGTGACCCGCTCGGCCCAGGCGCGCTCGCGCTCCGGCTCGCTGTGCGGCATGCCCCGTTCCCGCTGCAATGCCAGTGGGACGAACGGGTCGGGCCCGGCGGCGGGCGGCCAGACCCCGTCGTGCAGACCCATCACCCAGAGGTGATCGAAGCGCTGGCCGTTGGCCTCGTACAAGCCCAGCACCTGCACTGGCGCGTCGGCAGCGCGCGGCTGGAACACGGTTTCACCGGCCAACCGGCGCAGCAACGTGAGCGCTTCGCCACGGGTCAGGCTGCCGGCGAAGTCGGTCAATCCGCTGAAACGGGACAGCAACTGGTTCCAGGCCTCCACGGCCTGGAACTCCGCGCTGTCCAGCGGCCGCCCCTCCGGCCAACCGGCCACCCGAAGCCAGGCCGTGAAGGCCGCGGCCCAGGTGGCCGCGTCGGCCCGCCCCGGCAATTCACGCGACTGCGCCGTCAACTCCTCCAGGCGCGCCGCCAGCGCCGGGCTGTTCCAGGGCTCGGGCAATCCGTCCTGGTTTGCGCGCCGGGCCTCGTAGCGGACCGTGCGCAGGTACACCTCGGCCTCGCCAACCGAGCGCAGGCGCCGGTCGAGCAGGGCGCGGCGACCCAGTTCCGCGCGCCGCTCCTCCATATCTCGCGGCAACGCCCAGTGCGGAGAGCCCAGCAGTACGCCCAACGCCGCCGCGTCGGCGGGCGCCTGGGTCAGCGCCAGCAGGCCGAGCGCCGCGGCAACCACCGGCTCGTCCGACAGCGGCCGGCCCAGCGACAGGTTCCAGGGCTGCCGGCCGCGCGGCGCAGCGGGGAGCAGCGTCCCGGGCGCCAGGTTCTTGCGCAGGGCGTGCTCAAACGTCGCGCGGCAGCCGCCCAGCTCGGGCACCACGATGCCGATGCGCAGCTGCGGGTCGGTCTCCAGCAGCTGACGCGCCCAGGCTGCCGCCAGGGCCATCTCGTGCTGCGCGTCATCCGCGCGCAACCGCCTGGCCTGACTGCTCACCCCGGCCAGCTCGACCCACTGCACCTTACAACCCGCGCTGCGTACCGCTCCGGCGAGCGCCTCCAGCGCCGGCTCGCGTTCATAGAACCCGACCAGCAGCAGACGCTCGGGCAGTGCACAGGCCCCGCTCTCGATCAGCGGCGCCAGGAGGCCGGGCAGATTCGACTCGGAAGTCTGTCCGTGCTTCGTGCAGTGCGCGCGAAAGAACAGCGCCCATTTGCGAAAGGCGGCACTGTTCTCGTTATCCTCGAAACGGCGGTCCGCGAGGTCCAGCCGCCAGTCCTGCAGCAGCCTCCAGGAGGCTCGTGCACGGCGCGCGGTGGCGTCCACCCGCAGCAAGGCGTCTCCGTCCTGCCGGATGATGGCGGCCCACACCTGATCCTCCTGCTCAGCGGCCAGCAGGCGCGGCAAAGGTTCGGCCGCGTGCAGCTCCGCTTCAGCGTAGCGGTCCTGGAGCCAGGCGGTCAGCGGCAGTATCGCCGGCGTCGCCCAGGCCGTGCGGCTGGCGGCCAGCATACGCCGCTCGTAGTCGGCGAGCAGGCTGCGCGACAGCCGGGCATTGCCCGTCGCAACGACCGCGCCTGATGCCATTGCATTCAGCAGCTCCTCACGATCCATCTGCACTGTTGCTGCCACCCCGTCGACCACTGCTTTCCTGGAAAACACAGCTTGCATGATAGTCGGGAAACATCTCAAAAGTTGAGAAGCGGGCACTCCGGGTATACCCTTGAAGCATCAGAAGTCCACTCAGCCGCCGACAGGAGGTTAGCGCCATGAGTAGTTCCCGCCCCATCAGCGTTCCTCTCTGCTTATTCGTTCTGGTTTGCCTCTGCGCCTGCGCGGTGCACGCGGATTCACGCCAGGGCAAGAACAAGCCCCCCAAGGATGGTTCGAACGTAAGTGCGAGCGTTGACATAGGCCTGTCCGCCCCGATTCCGGGCGGAATGATCAACGCGGGCATCAGCATCGGCGATGCACGCCACCTGGCAACCCGCTACAACCTCACCGGTACCAAACCCCTGCCTCCAGGCATTCGCAAGAACCTCGCGAGGGGCAAACCCTTGCCCCCGGGCATCGCGAAAACCCGCCTGCCCGAGCCCTTTGTCGGCCAGTTACCCCACCACCCGGGCTACGAGTGGCAACAGGCTGGCGCCGACCTGGCGCTGGTGGTCAGCGGCAGCCTGGTGATCTCGGACATCCTCGAGGGTGTTTTTGACTGAAACAGGTCCGGGCTACTGGTGGGTCAGAATGGCCTTCCAGCCAAAGGGCGTCTTCGCGTAGACGGTCGAAAACCAGGATTCGATCGACGAGCCGTCCTTGAACTGCAGGCGCATCTGGCCGTAGGCCAATGCGTGGCGCTCCGCCAGGGAATTCACCTTGACGTTGTTGTAGCTGAGTTCGCCACGGTCTTCGCCTGACCCCGACAGCGCATTCATGTCCTCGAAACGCTGCGCCAGGGGCTCGACGCCGCGCGCGGTGACCAGCACGAAGCCGGGGTCGTAGTAACCCCGCAGGGCCTCGAACTCACCCTCGTTCCACATTTCCGCGTAGTAATCCAGGGCGGTGG
>JAPHSB010000161.1 GCA_026193295.1 Lysobacterales bacterium | reverse complement strand
ATATCGCTGTTATGGCGCGCCTGAAGTCCTGAGTTTTGAGAGCATCGAGAAACCGGCTCCGGCAGACAATGAGATTTTGGTCAAAGTCCGCGCGGCTGCCGTCAACCTCCTGGACTGGCACTACACGAGAGGCGAAACTTGCTTCATGCGCCTCGGTTCCGGTCTGGGTGCGCCGAAGTGACCGGGGTTTGCAGTACGCGAAACGTGGGCCTCGTCCGCTCGCTCGGCGCGGATCAGGTTATCGACTGCAAGCGGGATGACTACACCCGCAGCGGCCAGCACTTTGATTTGATCCTCGACAATGTCCGCAACCACTCGCTGCTGGCAAACCGGAAAGTCCTGAATCCGGGTGGCAAATTGGTCATGATTGGGGGTTCGAGCGGCAATTGGCTGGGGCCCTTGACGAGACCGATCGCGGGGCTGCGCTTATCACCGTTCATGGGCCAGGATTTCGCCATGCTACTGGCCAGACTGAAGCCGGATGACCTGGCCATGCTGGGCGATCTCATGCGGGCCGGCAAAGTGACACCGGTGATAGACCGGCGTTACGCCCTGAGCGAGGTGCCGGAAGCGATCCGCTATTCAGAGGAAGGACACGCGCGGGGGAAAATCATTGTAAAAGTTCAGTAAACCATGGCCAGGAATCAACGGCTGCAACGCGGACTGCCGAGGAGATGGCTGCTTGCCTCGACTCACTTGCCATGGGCGGAGACCGCTCAGACTGTCAAGTCCCCGACGGCCCTCCAGGCCTCGTCAATGGCGACGTGCGTGTACGCATCGGCGCCGGCGTCCGCGTTGGCGATGGCGATGTTGCCAAAGGGTCGGCGCGCGATCTCGTGAGGGGCCTGACCCTCTGGCCATTCGGGATCCCAGAGGTCGAGGTAGTCGTAAGCATAGCCGTGCGGCCAGCGGTTGACGGTGATGGCGACGATGTCCTTCCGCACGTCGAAGCCGGCCGGGCCGAGCATCCCGTCGAGAACCGTGCGCACTTCCCGTTCGAAGTCTTCGAAGCTCATGGCCAGCAGCAGGGCGCGCGAGGCGCGGTGCTGCTCACGGACCGGGATGCTCGCATCGGGCGGAGCGACCGAACCCCAGAACATCACGGGCACCGGGCCGGCGTCATCCCAGTCGTGGCGGTAGCCGGCGGTGTTCACGCCCTTCACCTGCCATACGGCGCCGTGCAGACGGCCGGGACAGTAAGCGCCCGAAATGCCCAGCGCATCGAAAGCCTTGCTGTCGCGCAGCAACACGTTGGTCAGGATCAGCGGGCGTTTTACCTGGTATTTTTGCGCCTCTTTTTGCTCTGCGGGCAGTTCCGGGCACAAGGCCGGGATCATGGCGTGATAACACGCCAGCATCGCGTGCCGCGATCTGACGCGCAATAAGCGACCCTGGTTCACATAGGACACGCTGGCCCCGCCGTCGTGGTTGGCGACATTCACCACCGTCGACTCGAGGCGCAGCCTGACGGGACTGTCAGCCTCATCGAGCCGCGCGTAGTCGAAGCGGGCCATGGCGACGTTCCTGGCGTTGCTGCCCGGCGCCACCGCGGGCATCAAGGCATGCACCAACAGCCGCGCGATCGAAGCGTTACCATCCGGGAACATGGCCACGTCGCCCCCGGCGTTGTCCTCGCCGCTGCCGCTCAGTTCAGGCTGTCCGAGCAGATGCATGATGGGAAGACCAGCGCCGATGCATTCAGCGACCGACAGGCTGTCGGCGCCGACGCCCCAGTAACCATGCGTGGTCTTGATGTAGAGGTTCGCCGCCTCATCGGTGAGCCCACCGTATCTTTTCAGGAAATCGGTGTAACTGATACTGCGCAAAATCTCGCTGACTTCGGCCTCGGACTTTCCCTCGAACACATTTTCCCGTCGGGTATAGAATCTCTTGAGCGATTCGCGCGATGCCTCGCTGAGCGGAAACCGCTCGAACGTGGCTTCCGGGTCGTCAACGCGACCCGCCCGGAAATCGTAGCCGCGGACCAGTTCATCGCGGCCAAACGTTTCCGCATCGAAATAAATGGACGGACTACCCTTCGGGCCGCTGCCGTAGTGGAAATCGTAGCCTTCAAGGAGTTCATCGATATCGATCCCGAGCTCCGTCAACAGCCCCTTGGCGGTGGCGCTGAACATGGGATATTCGAGGTTCATGGTGCCGCCCCAGGACAGCCGCATCGGCCCGCCCTGGTGGAACTCGTTGCGCTTGGCATGGCCGCCAAAATCATCGTGGTTTTCGAGGATCAGGATGCGGGAATCCGCGCCGAACCGCTTGCGGTAGTAATATGCCGCCGCCAGGCCGCTGATGCCGCCGCCGACCACGACGAGGTCATATTCCTCGCCGAGCTCCACGGGGTCGGTAAACTTTTTGCCTTCCCGGGCCAGTGCGTGCGCCACCTCGAAAGCGCCCGGATGAGAGCCGCGCATGCCGGTGCGGGTTGGCGGGTAATACGTGCCGGCGGATGCCGGCTGGCCGCTGGGGGTTCCGGCGAATGCGGCCAACGGCAGCGTCAGCCCCAATGATGCGAGTGAGATGTCGTGAATGAAGTCCCGCCGGGTGATGTCCCGGTCCATGCCCAACTGCCAATCCGTTTTTTTCATTAGTCAGTACTCCCCCGTCAATCGATTCAACCCGCGACCCCGCCGCCGTCCACCACCAATGCCTCTCCGGTCACGAACGAGGACTCGTCCGATGCCAGAAACAGCACGGCAGCGGCAATTTCGTCGACCCTGCCAATCCGGCCCAGCGGACGGTCTGCTGCGCCGGCGGCATAATCGTCCCAGCTCATGCCGCGCTTGGCCGCATCATCGTGCAGCATCGGCGTCAAGACATCCCCCGGACAAACGCAGTTCACACGAATACCT